>BEIC01000104.1 GCA_002898875.1 bacterium HR26 | reverse complement strand
GTGAGCTGATCCGCGCCCCGATGGCGGGCAGGAGATCCGGCACGGCTCTCCGAGAATCGCGTCGACACCCGCAGCACCGGCTTGCCCCCAGTGGGCCTCACCCTAGTACGGCGCAGAGCAGCGGGTTAGGATCTAGCATGACGTGCCGACCTGCCGACGGCTCGCCGCGCAGCGAGCCTGAGCCGGCCACACAACTGAGCCGCCCCGCGCGGTCCCTGCTGAGCCGCTGTATGTGAGGCAACTCGAGGAGAACCGGTGACCACGATCATTTCCCACTCTTGGACCGATCCGGGTAATGAGGCGAGCGCCTGGCCACGCACGGTCGCGGCGACGGCGATCGCCCGGCCGGTGCTCGATCTCCTCTCCGGCCCCCGATGCCCGGCCCGCGTGCACAGCGCCTTCTTCCAGGCGGCGAACCTCGAAGTTGGAGAGCAGTTTGTGGCACTGACAGCTCCCGCAGCCCCCTGGGTCCCCAACGGGCTGGCGCTCGCCAGCGCCCACGGTCAGCGCACCCTGCTGGAACTCCGGCCCGGGCAGCACGCCTGGATCGGCGGGGGAAAGATTATCTTCCCCGATGCCGGCCCGCGCATCACCGGCGACACGGCCGAGCGCTGGGATCCGGCGCTTGCGAGGAACCTCGATGCGGTCGCGCCGGCCGTGCTCGCGGAGGGCTTCCAGTACCTCGCGGCACTCTGCCGGCCGGAGCTGGAATCTGGCGACGCCTTCGGCCAGAGCGGCAGCCTGGCTTGGCATGATCTCATGGCGCCCTTCGCCCCGCGGATCGCCGGGGCGCTCGATGTCCTCGTCGACGGTCTTGCTCGCGCTGACCGCGCGGCCGTCGTGGCGGGGGCGTGCCGGCTGGCCGGGCTCGGGCCCGGGCTGACCCCGGCTGGAGACGACATCCTGGTCGGCGCCTGCGCCGCGCTGACCCTGCTCGCCTGCACTGGGGAGCCCCGGCTCCGGCGAGACGCCGGAGCCCTGCTCGAGCTGCGGCGACTCATCGCCGAGACCGCCGCCGCGCAGACATCCGCGCTCAGCGCCGCCTGGCTCAGACATGCTGGGAGGGGCGAGTTCTCGCTGCCGCTCCTCAGGCTCGGGCAGGCGCTCGCCTCCGGCCGCGCGCCGGCGATCGCGGTGGCCGCGGCCGAGCTGGTGCGCCTGGGAGCCAGCTCCGGACGGTGTACCCTCACCGGCCTGCTCGCCGCCGGCCAGGCCCTCGTGCGGCGGTATACTGCCGGTGCGTGAGGAAGGGCTCGCATGGTCGTCGTTGCTGAAGTCCGGCCTGGCACCTATTTCGACTCCGTAACCCTGATGGCGGTCTCGGCCGCGCTCAACCAGATGCCGGGTATCACCAGCGCCGCCCTGGTGATGGGCACCAGCCTCAACCGCGAGCTGCTGGCCGAGAGCGGCCTGTCGACGCCGGAGGTCGAAGCGGCCGGCCCCAATGACCTGGTCATCGTGGTGCAGGCCACCGACGAGGCGACTGCGCGGGGCGCGCTGGCTGAGGCGGCCCGGCGGCTGGGAGATACCGGGGCGACGCCGGCCGGCCGGGGCGAGGAGCGCCCGCGGACACTGCGCTCGGCGCTCCGGCGTGCCCCAGAGGCCAACCTGACGCTGGTCTCTGTGCCCGGGCCGTTCGCCTCGCTCGAAGCCGAGGAGGCGCTGCGGGCCGGCCACCACGTGTTTCTCTTCAGCGATAACGTGCCACTGGCCGAGGAAGTCCGGCTCAAACGCCTAGCTGCCGAGCTGGGCCTGCTCCTGATGGGGCCAGACTGCGGTACTGCGCTAATCGGCGGGGTCGGCCTCGGCTTCGCCAACGTCGTGCGCCGCGGGCCGATCGGCCTGATCGCTGCCTCGGGCACCGGGTTACAGCACGTTGCCTGCCTGATCGACCAGCTCGGCTGCGGCGTCAGCCACGGCATCGGCACTGGCGGCCGGGATCTGAGCGCCGAGGTAGGCGGCCTGACGACGCTGGCCGCGGTCCAGGCGCTGGGTACCGACCCCGAGACCGAGGTGCTGGTCCTGATCTCGAAGCCCCCGGACCCGGCGATCGCCGACCGCGTGCTGGCAGCGGCGACGCTGCACGGCAAGCCGGTCGTCGCCGCTTTCCTCGGAGCCGAGCTGCCACCGCGGCAGGGTGTCGCCATCGTGCCAACGCTGGCCGAGGCAGCACGGTATGCAGTCGCGCTCGCGACCGGCCGGCCGGTGGAAACGGTTCGACTGGACGAGACGATCGACGAGGAGGCGCTCGCCCGCACATGTGCCGGCTTAGCTCCGACGCAGCGCTTCGTGCGCGGGCTCTTCTCCGGTGGCACGCTCTGCGAGGAGGCAATCTGGGTGCTCTCGCCGGTGCTGGGACCGATCTGGTCCAATGTCCCGTTGGAGCCTGGGTACCGGCTCCCCGACCCGCGCCGGAGCCGGGAGCACACGCTACTCGACCTCGGTGCCGATGAGCTGACAGTCGGTCGACCGCACCCGATGATCGACCCCACGCTGCGCATCGAACGACTGCTGGAGGAGGCCGCCGACCCCGCGACGGCCTGTATCCTGCTCGACGTGGTGCTGGGCTACGGCGCCCATCCTGACCCGGCCGGCGCGCTTGCTCCAGCGCTGGAGGCGGCTCGGGAGCGGGCCGCCGCGGATTGCCGCGCGCTCCCGATCGTGGTCTCGCTGGTCGGGACCGAGCGCGACCCGCAGCGGCTCTCGGTCCAGCGGGCGAAGCTCGAGGCAGCGGGAGCGCTGGTGAGCACCAGCAACGTCATCGCGGCTGAGCTTGCCGGCCGCATCGTCGCCGGGGCCCAAAGGCCGATCCATCGCGGTGCGGAGGGAAGTGAGTCATGAAGGGGGCACAGCTATGGTGAAGCGCCCGCCTCAAGGCGAGCGCGCCGCGACGACTCGTCGACGGCGCGAGGGGCGGCTCAAGGCGGCTGAGCGCCACCGGCGCCAGCAGCGCATCGTGCGTGCCATCGTCGCCGCGGCAGCGGTCCTGGTGCTGGCCGGACTCGGCTACGGCGCCTATGCCTATGTGCAGGGCCAGCGGGAGCGACAGCCGCCGGACGGCGTCGTCTCGTTCACCAACCTCTCGCGCGAGCACACCCAGGGAGAGGTGAACTACGAGCAGATCCCGCCGGTGGGTGGACCGCACTCCCCGATCTGGCAGAACTGCGGGTTCTACAGCCAGCCGGTGGCCAACGAGACGGCCGTGCACTCGCTCGAGCACGGCGCGGTCTGGATCACCTACCGGCCTGACCTGCCGAGCGACCAGGTCGAGCGACTACGCCAGATCGCGGAGAGCCAGACCTTCATCCTGGTGAGCCCCTACCCCGATCTGCCCACACCGGTCGTCGCCTCGGCCTGGGGCAAGCAGCTCCGGCTCGACTCGGCGAACGATCCGCGACTCGAGCAGTTCATCCGGGCCTTCCGCGTCGGTCCGCAGACGCCTGAGCCGGGTGCGCGGTGCGACGGCGGCACCTCGGCGACGGTTCCGGCGCCCTGATCGACTAGGTCTGGCAGCTCAGTCACGCCGGATCACCTGGAGATGTGGAGGGAGTCGAGCGATGGGCCTGGAGAAAGCCGGCCCTATCAGAACACTGCTGAGCGAGGGGATCCGCCCGATCAACGTCGGGCTCGATCTCTTCGCGGACGCGCTGGCCCAGCAGGGGGTCGAGGCGGCGCGGGTAGCCTGGCGGCCGCCGCTGGTCGAGCCTCGGCCGGAGGCGTTGCCGCTCTTCAACGATCCGGCCATCGCCGCCGCCAACCAGGAGGCCGTGCGGCGGATGATGCGCGCGCAGCCGGTGCTGGTCGACGTCGCTCGGGCCGGCGACGTGCTGCCGGGCATGACTGCGCACACCTTCCTGCACGCCGGCCCGCCGATCGACTGGTCCCACGCCTCGGGGCCGCTCCGCGGCGCGCTGATCGGCGCCATGCTCTATGAGGGCCTGGCCTCCTCCCCCGAGGAGGCGATCCGCCTGGCCGAGCGCGGCGAGATCGAGCTGGCTCCCTGCCACGAGCGCCAGGCGGTGGGCCCGATGGCCGGCGTCATCTCTCCCTCGATGCCGGTCATGGTGGTGGAGAACGCCCAGGGAGGCAACCGCGCCCACTGTACCTTCAACGAGGGGCTGGGCAAGGTACTCCGGTACGGGGCGTACAGCGACGACGTGATCGAGCGGCTTCGCTGGATCGAGCGGGTGCTCGCGCCGCTGGTGAAGGCGGCGCTGGCGCGCTCGGAGGGGATCGACGTGCGGCAGCTCATCGCCCAGGCGGTGCAGATGGGCGACGAATGCCACAACCGGAACAAGGCGGGCACCTCGCTCTTCTACCGCGAGCTCGCACCGCTCCTGGTCGAGACCGGAGCGCCGTCAGCCGACATCGCCGCCGCCCTGCGCTTCATCCACGGCAACGATCACTTCTTCCTCAACCTGGCGATGGCGGCCGCCAAGACCATGGCCGACGCGGCCCAGGGTGTCGAGCGCAGCACCGTCGTGACCACCATGTCGCGCAATGGCACGGAGTTCGGGATCCGGGTGAGCGGGCTGGGAGACCGCTGGTTCACCGGGCCGGCCGAGATGCCCCTCGGGCTCTTCTTCCCCGGCTATGGCCCCGGCGACGCGAACCCCGATATCGGCGACAGCGCTATCACCGAGACGGTGGGGCTGGGCGGCTTCGCGCTGGCCGGCGCCCCGGCGATCGTCCAGTTCATCGGCGGCTCACCGGCCGACGCGCTGCAGGCCACGCTCGACATGTACGAGATCACTGTCGCTGAGCACGAGATCTTCCGCATCCCTGCGCTCAACTTCCGCGGCACCCCGACCGGGATCGACGTGCGGGCGGTCATCCGCACCGGCATCCTGCCGGTGATCGACACCGGCATCGCCCACCGCGAGCCGGGGATCGGCCAGGTAGGCGCCGGCATCGTCCGGCCGCCGGCCATCTGCTTCATGCAGGCCCTGCGGGCGATCGAAGAGACCTTCCTGGCGACGCTCTCGAGGACCTGATGAACTCAGCCTCCGTCGCCCGGCCAAGCAGCCGGAAAGCCACCGCGGCCGGCCGAGCGCGGCGATCATCCTGCAGCCAGGTAGAGAGGACCGGCAGAGCTTGCTCGGGAACTCTCCGGCCTAGGTTGCGCAGGGCGCTGGCAACAGCACGCCACACGTATCGCCGCTCATCCTCGGCCAGCCGTCCCAAAATCGACACGGCAGCCTCAACGTATCGTGCCGCCTCCGCCGACGAGAACGCCATAGCGACGTTCCAGCGCACCTGTTCGTCTTCTCGTTCCGCCCAGCTCGCCAGTCGCTCAAGGGTAAGCTGGGGATAGCAGCGCAGGAACCCATCGCCGATCGCGAATGCTCCCAGGTTCCTGCGGACATACTCGCTACGGTCACTGAGCAGCGGCTCGATCAGGTCGAGCAGCCGCGGGCCCCACTCAGGCCGGCGCTCCCGAGCCGCTCTCATCGCCACGAGCGCAGCCGCGCGCCGGACGTTCTCGGCTGGATGCACGGTCCAGCTCTGCAAGAGCCTGAAGGCTCCCTCGAAGTCGACCTCCAGCGCCGGGAAGACGACGGCGGGAGCTACCTCGCGGACCTCCCAGTGCGGATCGTCGGCGACGCCCAGCATGATCCGGCACGCTTCCTCGGGATCGTCCAGCCAGAGCGGGCCGGTAAAGGTCGCCGCCATCAGGGCGCCGAGGTCACGCGCGGCTGCGCACTCGCTCTCGATCAGCCAGCGCACGAGACGATACCGCTCCTCGACTGCGGGGAACCGGCGCTGGAATTGCCGTACGATTTCGACCTTCACCGGTGTCGCGAGGGCGCCAGTCGGCTTAGCCCGCTCGCGCAACATTCGCACAATGCACAGCCCGTCGCCCCGTTCCAGTGCCTCGAGCAAACCCTTCTGCCAGGAGTTCGACATCCCCTCCTCCCGCCAGCGTCCTGCAGACCGGCCTGCTCAGCGTTCCGGCAGACCGTGCTCGGCCAAGTGGAGCACAGCATCGAGCAGGATTTGCGTGCCGAGCACGATGTCGTCCGGCGGGGTCCACTCCTGCCGGCTGTGGCTGATTCCCTCCCGGCTCGGCACCAGCACCATGCCGGATGGGCAGATGCGGGCCATCTGCATCGCGTCGTGCCCCGCGCCGGAGACCATCCGCAGCGCCGGCAACCCTCTCGCCTGCGCGCAGCGTTCGAGCAGCCCGGCGAGCGCCGGGTGCAGAGCAACCGGGTCCTCATCAGTCAGCGTCTGAAGCGAGCGCTCCAGCCCGCGCCGCCGGGCGATCTCCTCGACCTCCCGCCCCAGCGCCTCCACCACGGTCGCCTTGGTCTCCCGATCGCTGCTGCGAACGTCGATGCCCAGCTCGGCCCGCCCTGGCACCACGTTGATCGCCCCCGGCTCGATCCGGATCGTCCCCACGGTGCCGACTACCCCAGGGGTCTCACGTGCCAGCCGCTCGACCGCGAGGATGACCTCGGCCGCGCCGGCCAGCGCGTCCCGCCGGAGCGGCATCGGCGTGGCACCGGAGTGATCGGCCCGGCCCACCAGCTCTAGCCGGAAGCGGGTGGGAGCGGCGATCGCCTCGACGATCCCCAGCCGGGCCCCCATCTCTTCCAGCACCCGTCCCTGCTCGATATGCAACTCGAGATAGGCGGTGTAGTCGCCGGGCTGCCGCCGGACCGTCGCCAGCCGATCGGGCGCGAGCCCGACCAGTTCCAGCACCTGGCGCACGGTAAGCCCGCGGGCATCGCGGAGCCCCAGGATCTCCTCCGGCTCCACGGTCCCGGCGACGAGCGCGCTGCCGAGCGTGCCCCGCCCGAAGCGGCTCGACTCCTCGCAGGCGAACGAGACTACCTCGACCGGCCGGCGAGGCACGACGCCGTGCTGGCGGAGCGCCGCGACCACCTCGAGGGCGGCCACCACCCCAGCCGCGCCGTCGAAGCGCCCGCCACCCGGCACGGTATCCAGGTGGGAGCCGACCAGCACCGGCGGCAGAGCGGGCTCCCAGGCGACCGGCAGGCGGCCAAAAACGTTGCCGAAGGCGTCCACCCGCGGCTCCAGCCCCAGGCTGCGCATCCGGTGGAGCAGAACCTGACGCGCCTGCCGGTCAGCGCGGCTGAAGGCGAGCCGGTTGATACCCCCGTCCGGGCTGTAGCCGATGCGGGCGAACGTCCGCAGTCCGGAGAGGATCCGCTGGCGATCGACGCTCGGTGCGAGCTCGCGTACTGCGCTCATGGGCTAACTGTAGCCGATCGGCACCGCCATGCATAGCAGGTCGCCACCTCAGCGGGCCTCCGGCGAGCTCGGCCGGACAAGCTGGTAGGGAACCGGGCGGGCCTCCTTGAAGGCGAGCTGGCTCTCCAGGCAGAGTTCCCAGCCACGCTCGCGGTAGTGTGGCGTGTCCCAGGAGATGAAGGGCAAGACCAGGAAGCGGTCGTCCCCGAGCGCATCGAAGCGCGCCTGGTGTGGCGGCGGGTACCGATCGTCGAAGGCAGCGATCCGGATCCATCCACGGTCGAGCGCCTCCAGCAGCGCATCCGGATCGACGATGGTGGCATCGGCCGTGTTGATCAGCGCGACGCCACGAGCTCGGGAGAGGAGCTCACGGCCGATCAGCCCCTGAGTCAGGGCAGCCGTACTGTGGATACTTACGTAGTCGGACTGCTCAAACAAGGTGGGCAGGTCAACGTACTGGGCACCGAGGTCGTCTTCGATCTGCCAGTGCCGGGTTCGCGAGGAGTAGAGGATACGCATCCCGAGGGCATGCGCAAGCCGGGCGACGCGCTGGCCGATATTGCCCATGCCGACGATGCCCAGGCTCGCCCCGCAGAGCGTCGGGCGAGTTCGCTGCCAGATCAGACCTGCCTTGCAGGCCTGGTTGGCCATCACCAGCCCGAGGTTGACAGCGAGCAGCAGCGCCAGTGTCCCCTCGGCGACCGAAATGGTGGTACAACCGGGCGCTGCGGTCAGCAACACACCCCGCTCAAGGAGATACTCGACGTCCATGAAGCGCACGTGATCCTCTAGCGCCAGCGACGGCCCCATGAAGGAGACGATGCCCAGGCACTCCGCTGCATCCACCAGCGCTGCCGAGAGATACGGGCCGTGCGGGTAATTTATGACGTAGCCTCGCGGTCGGAGCTGGCTCAGCCGGCGAGCGGCCACATCCTCAGTCCTCTCACCGGCCAGATCACCCAACAGCGGAGTCAAGAAGATGCCCGCCGCAGCGGCACGGTCACAAACTGCAGCCGGCGGGTGTTCACCGGTGTAGCAGACCACGAAAGGCGTCGTCTCGTCAGCCATACCGAACCCCTCCTCTTCTCCAGTAGCCAACCCGTCGGAAGCAGCACAGAAGCGGGGGAAACCCTCACCGGGCCAGCAGGCTTCCGTGGAATCGACGATCGACAGGGGACCGAATCGACAACCGGATCGAAATCCGGCCGAGAGATCGGGGCAGAGGGCGCTACGGGCCAGCCTTGCGGAAGAGGATGACGGCGTCGCGGCCGTCCAGCTCGCTGAGGAGCACCTGGACTTGATCGCCAGGCTCGACGGCGAGCGTCTGGCCCACGATATCGGCACAGATCGGAAGCTCCCGGCCGCCACGGTCGATCAGGACGGCCAGGACGATCCGGGCCGGCCGGCCGAGGTCGAGCAGCTCGTCGAGCGCGGCCCGCACGGTGCGGCCGGTGAAGAGCACGTCGTCGACCAGGACGACCGTGCGCCCGTCGAGCGGGAAGGCGATCTCGGTCTGCCCGACGATCGGCTGCTCGCTCAGGCTGTCGAAATCGTCGCGATAGAGCGTGATGTCGAGCGAGCCGACCGGCACCTCGCGGCCGAGCCGCTCAGCAAGAGTCCTGCTCAGGCGTCGCGCCAGCAGATCCCCGCGCCGCTTGACGCCGACCAGCACCAGCCCTGGCGCGTCGCCGAAGCGCTCGGCGATCTCGTCAGCCAGCCGCTCGATGATCCTGGCCAGCTCCTCCGCCGCGAGGACCTCCTCGCCGGTCATCGCCCCGGCAGGGCTGCTCCACGCCTGTTCCTCGAGCACCACACTTCCGCCTCCGCGCGGGCACGCGATCGGGCGATCGG
>BEIC01000103.1 GCA_002898875.1 bacterium HR26 | reverse complement strand
TTGAGGACGGCAGCCGGTTCGCGACATCGCGAAGGAGGAAACCATGGCTGTCACCAAGCTGTTCGGCGCCTCAGTCAAGCGGCGGGAAGACCCCCGGTTAATTACCGGGCACGGTAACTTCACCGACCACATCAAGCTCCCCGGCACGCTGTTCATGGCCCTCAAGCGCAGCCCGCATGCGCACGCGCGGATCGTCCGCATCGACACCAGCAAGGCCCGTGCGATGCCGGGCGTAGTGGCTGTCTACACGGGGCAGGACCTGGCCGACAAGCTGGCACCCGTACCCTGCGCCTGGCTGATTCCCGATAGCGACCTCAAGGTACCGACCTACCGCGCGCTGGCGGTGGACAAGGTGCGCTACGTCGGCGACGCCGTGGCGGCCGTGGTTGCCGAGAACCGGTACGTCGCCGAAGACGCGATCGAGGCCATCGATGTGGAGTACGAGGTGCTGCCAGCCGTCGTCGACCAGGAGAAGGCCACCCAGGACGGCGCGCCCCAGCTTTACGACGACGTGCCCAACAACATCGCTTTCCACTGGAAGCTCCACGCCGGCGACTTCGACTCCGCCTGGAACCAGGCTGAGGTGAAGCTCTCCCGCCGCTTCATCAACCACCGGCTCATCCCGACGGCGATGGAGCCGCGCGGCGCACTGGCGTCCTACAACCCGGGCACCGGCGACCTGACCATCTGGTGCACCAGCCAGAACCCGCACGTGCACCGCTTGCTGCTCTCGGCCGTCACCGGCATCCCGGAGACGCGCATCCGCGTGATCGCGACCGACGTCGGCGGCGGCTTCGGCAGCAAAATCCCGATGTACGCCGGTGAGATGCTGGCCAGCGCCATCTCCCGTGACCTGGGCCGCCCGATCAAGTGGTTCGAGAGCCGGCGGGAGAACTACGTCGCGACCATCCACGGTCGCGACCATATCCAATATGTGGATGTGGCGGCCACCCGCGATGGGAAGATCACCGGCATCCGGGTGAAGTCCTATGCCAACCTCGGCGCCTACCTCTCGACGGCCTCCCCCGGCGTGCCAACTTGGCTTTTCGGGCTCATGCTCTGCGGCGCCTACACGATCCCGGTGGTCCACGTGGACGTTTACGGCGTCGTTACCAATACCACACCAACCGACGCCTACCGCGGCGCCGGCCGCCCGGAAGCGACCTACCTGCTCGAGCGGGTGATGGATCTGCTGGCGCGCGAGCTGCGCATGGACCCGGCCGAGATCCGTCGCAAGAACTTCATCCCCAAGGAGCAGTTCCCCTACACCACGGCGACCGGCCTCCAGTACGACAGCGGCGACTACGAGGCGACGCTCGACCGGGCGCTGGAGCTGGTGAACTACCAGCAGCTTCGCCGTGAGCAGGAGGAACTGCGCGCGCAGGGTCGCTACCTCGGGATCGGGTTCTCGACCTACGTCGAGGTCTGCGGCCTCGCCCCCTCGGCGGCTGCCGGCGCGATGGGCTTCCAGGGCGGTCTCTGGGAGAGCGCGACTGTCCGTGTCCACCCGAGTGGGAAGGTCTCGGTCTTCACTGGGTCGAACCCGCATGGCCAGGGCGAGGAGACCACGTTCGCGCAGCTTGTGGCCGATGAGCTGGGCGTCCCGATCGACGACGTGGAGATCGTCCACGGTGACACCGAGATGGTCCCGTTCGGCATGGGCACGTACGGCAGCCGAAGCCTGGCCGTCGGTGGCACGGCCGTGATCATGGCGACCCGCAAGGTCAAGGACAAGGCGACCAAGATCGCTGCGCACCTGCTCGAAGTCGCGCCGGAGGACGTCGCCTTCGAGAACGGGCGCTTCTTCGTCAAGGGCGCGCCTGACCGCGCCAAGACGTTCCAGGAGGTGGCCGGCGCCGCTTACCTCGCCTGGAGCTTGCCGGAAGGGGTTACGCCAGGACTCGAGGAAACGCACTTCCACGACCCGGTCAACAACACCTTCCCGTTCGGCTGTCACATCTGTGTGGTCGAGGTCGACCCTGAGACCGGCAAGGTGTCGTTCCGCAAGTACGTAGCGGTCGACGATGTCGGGAACGTCGTGAACCCGATGATCGTCGATGGACAGGTGCACGGCGGCATCGCCCAGGGGCTGGCTCAGGCGGTCTATGAGTATGCAGCCTACGATGAGAATGGGCAGCTCCTGACCGCTACCTTGATGGACTATGCCATCCCCAAGGCCAGCATGCTGCCGCGGTTCGACGTCGACCGGACGGTGACACCCACGCCGGTCAACCCGATGGGCGCGAAGGGCGCCGGGGAGACGGGGACGATCGCCTCGACACCGGCCGTCGCCAACGCGGTGATCGACGCCCTCAGCCCGTTCGGCATCGACCATATCGACATCCCACTCACGCCCGAGCGGATCTGGCGGGCGATTCAGGAGCGGAGGGGCTAGCCCTCGCGGGGATCGAGCCAACAGGACTCGCGCTCCAATCGGGGAGCGCGAGTGAGCGGTCACCAGGAGTGGAAGGGGAACTGAGCGATGTACCCGAGCGCGTTCGAGTACTACCGGCCGTCATCGGTGAGCGAAGCCATCCAGTTGCTGAGCCAGAATCCGGATGCCAAGCTGCTGGCCGGCGGGCATAGCCTGATCCCGGCGATGAAGCTGCGGCTCTCGTCGCCGGCCGCGCTGATTGACATCACTCGAATCCCCGAGCTGTCCGGCATCCGGGACGCGGGCGACCGGGTCATCATCGGGGCAACGACGACCTACGACGAGGTCATGCGCTCGGAGCTGATCCAGCGCACGCTGCCGATCCTACCGGAGGCGATCGACGTCATCGGTGACCTGCAGGTTCGCAACCTGGGCACAATCGGTGGCGCGCTGGCACACGCTGATCCGGCGGCCGACCTGCCCGCAGTGATGCTGGCGCTGGGCGCGGAGCTCAAGGCCGTCGGGCCCAGCGGCGAGCGCACCATCCCGGCCGACCAGTTCTTCGTGGATCTCTTCACCACCGCGCTCCAGCCGAACGAGGTCCTGACCGAGATCGCGATCCCCAAGCCATCCGGTCGCACCGGCATGGCGTATGAGAAGTTCGCGAACCCGGCCTCCGGTTACGCTGTGGTCGGCGCCGCCGCGGTCGTGACGCTAGGTGACGACGGGCGCGTATCGGCCGCGCGCGTGGCAGTGACCGGCGCCGGCCCTTATGCGGTTCGCCGGGCGGAGACCGAGCAGGCACTGATCGGGCAGGAGCCGACGACCGAAGTCATCAAGCAGGCCAGCCAGCGCGCGAGCGAGGGCATGACCTTCAACAGCGACGTGTTCGCGTCGGAGGAGTACCGCGCCCACCTGACGCGGGTCTTCGTGGGCCGGGCCATCGCCAAGGCCGTCCAGCGCGCTCGCGGCTGATCCTGGCGCAGACCTGGCTGCGCAGACCGGGGCGGGCTCTCCCCCCGGTCTGCTGCTGCCAGAACAAGTATGGCGCCGGGCGCCTGGGTTATGCTGCCCGGGAAGCTCAGAATTTGATACAATCCATGTCAGGTTGTACGGGAGTTTGAGCAGGTTGAGGTGAGGGGTGACGACGACAGCGCTCAACACCGTTGAAGACGTCCAGCAGGCCATGGCCCAGCATCGCTACGTCTGCGAGAAGAGCCTCGCGACGGCGATCTACCTGGGCCTCAAGTTACCCAAGCCGCTGCTGCTGGAGGGTGAGGCCGGTGTCGGCAAGACGGAGGTCGCGAAGGTCCTGGCGGCCGTGCTCGACACCGACTTGATCCGGCTCCAGTGCTATGAGGGCCTGGACGTCAACCATGCGGTCTACGAGTGGAACTACCCGCGCCAGATGCTGGCCATCCGCCTGCTGGAGGACCAGCAGGTTGGCTGGGATGTGGCCATGCAGGAGATCTTCAGCGAAGAGTTCCTGATCGAGCGGCCACTCCTCCAGGCGATCCGGCATCGAGGCAAGCCGCCGGTGCTGCTGATCGACGAGATCGACCGTGCCGACGAGGAGTTCGAGGCCTTCCTGCTGGAGCTGCTCTCAGACTTCCAGATCACGATCCCGGAGATCGGGACGATCCGGGCTGAGCACCCGCCGTACGTCATCATCACCTCAAACCGCACCCGGGAGCTGCACGACGCGCTCAAGCGGCGGTGCCTCTATCACTGGATCGACTACCCGTCGCTGGAGAAGGAGTTCCAGATCCTGACCGTGAAGCTGCCCGGGATTTCCGAGCGGCTGGCACTCCAGGTTGCTCGCTTCATTCAGGCGCTGCGGCAGGAGGACCTGTACAAGCTCCCCGGCGTCGCCGAGACGCTCGACTGGGCTGCTGCCCTCCTCGCGCTCAACCAGCAGGAGCTGAGCCTAGAGATCGCCTCGGCGACGCTCGGCGCGATCTTGAAGCACCAGGAAGACTTGCAGCTCGTGCGCAGGCGCAAGCTCGAGGAACTGGTCGCCACAGCGATCTCAGAGAACTAGCCGGTAGCCATGACGACGGCGATGAACTTCGCACAGCGCGCACTGACCTTCGCGCGGCTCCTGCGGCGGGCCGGGGTGAAGACCACGACCGGCCAGGCCATGGACTTCGTGCGCGCGATCGAGCACATCGATATCGGTAGCCGGGAGGAGTTCCGCGAGGCGGCGCGTGCGTGCTTGATCACACACAGGGAAGACATCCCGGTCTTCGAGCAGCTCTTCGACGCCTTCTGGCGAGCCAAGCCGGAGTACGTCGATGGATCGCTGGAGAGCGGCCGGCCTGACGACATGGTCAAGCTCGCTCCGGAGGACGAGGGCGAGGAAGGCGAGGGCGAGGCCGACGGCCGCACGCTCGAGGGCATCCAGGGACGGCGCCTCGAGTTCGTCGAGGCGCTGGACGAGGGCGAGGGTGAGGAGTCTGAGGAGGGCGAAGGCTCCGAGGCCTTCAGCTACAGCGCAGCAGAGGTGCTGCGCGAGAAGGACTTCGCCGACCTGACCGAGGAGGAGCTGCAGCAGACGCGGCACCTGATGGAGCAGCTCACCTGGCAGATCGGGCAGCGGCGCTCGCGCCGCAAGGTAGCCTCGCCGAAAGGCCGGTTCATCGACCCGCGGCGCACGATGCGTCGCTCGCTCCAGACCGGCGGCGTGCCGCTGACCATCTCGCGACGGCAGACGAAGACCAAGCCGCGCCAGCTCGTCGTCATCTGCGACGTCAGCGGCTCGATGGACCGCTACTCGCGCATCCTGCTCCAGTTCATCTATGCCGTCGAGAACGGCATGGCCAAGGTCGAGTCCTTCGTCTTCGGCACCCGCTTGACGCGCATCACCCGGCTGCTCAAGCACCGCTCGATCGATGAGGCCATGGAGCGGGTCGCCCGCGAGGTGCAGGACTGGTCGGGTGGCACCCGGATCGGGCAGTCGTTGCAGACGTTCAACACCCAGTGGGCGCGGCGGGTGCTCCGGAACGGCGCCGTGGTGTTGATCATCAGCGACGGCTGGGATCGCGGCGATCCCGAGCTGCTGGCTCGCGAGATGGCCCGGCTGCAGCGAAGCAGCTACCGGTTGATCTGGCTCAACCCGCTGCTCGGCTCCCCGCGCTACGAGCCGCTGACTCGCGGCATGCAGGCGGCCCTACCGTACATCGACGACTTTATGCCGGTGCACAACCTCGCCAGCCTGGAGGCGCTGGCCGAGCACTTGAGCAAGATCGACGACCACCGGCCGGTGCGACGCCAGCACCCGGTGCTGCCAGCGCCGGTACCTGGCAGCCGCGCGGCCTGATGACCCGGAGGGAAACCGATGCGCGATATTTTGCCCGAGATCGAACAGTGGCTGGCTGAGGGCGAGGAGATCGCCCTAGCGACGGTCGTCCGCACCGCTGGCTCCTCGCCGCGCCCGGTCGGCGCGAAGATGGCCGTGACCAGGAGCGGCCGTATGGCCGGCTCGGTGAGTGGCGGCTGCGTCGAGGGCGCGGTCTTCGAGGTAGCACTGCAGGTGCTCGAGAGCGGCCGGCCGCAGCTCGTCCAGTACGGCATCAGCGATGAGATGGCCTGGGATGTCGGCCTGAGCTGCGGTGGCGTGATCGATGTGTTCGTCGAGCCGCTGGTGAGACGAGGATGAGCGAGCTGTTCAACGCGCTCCGTGAAGCCATCACACGAGAGGAAGCGGTCGCGCAGGCCACGCTGGTGCGCGGCGAGCCGCTGGGGGCCAAGCTCTTGGTCTATGAGGACGATCGTACGCTCGGCTCGCTGGGGCACCCGGAGCTCGACCAGGCCGTGGCCGCCGATGCCCGCGAGCTGCTCCCCAAAGGGGAGATCGAGACCCGCACCTATCGCCTGAAGAGCGGCGCGGATGTGGATGTCTACATCGAGAGCTTCCTGCCGCCGCGACGCCTGGTGGTGATCGGCGCTGTCCACATCGCGATCCCCTTGGTCGCCATGGCTAAGGAACTCGGCTACCGCACCACCGTGATCGATGCCCGGGAGTTCTTCGCCACGCGCGAGCGATTCCCGCACGCCGACGAGCTGCTCGTCGCCTGGCCGGACGAGGCGCTGGCCCAGGTACCGCTCGGCCCGCAGACGGACATCGTCGTGCTGGCGCACGACGAGAAGTTCGAGGACCCCGCGCTCCAGGTGGCGCTGCGGTCGCGAGCCGGCTACATCGGGGCGATCGGCAGCCGGAAGACCAGCGAGGCCCGGGCCGAGCGGCTGCGCCAGGCCGGGTTCAGCGATGAAGATATCGCCCGCATCCACGGCCCGATCGGCATCGACATCGGTGCTCGCACACCGGCGGAGATCGCGGTTAGCATCCTGGCCGAGATTATCGCCGTACGCAGCGGTCGAGATCCCAGGCGGGCCGGCTCCGGCCTGCTCCCGGCCAAGGCGTCCGCTGGCAACGACTAGGCCATGGGGCGAGTGGCTGGCGTCATCCTGGCAGCCGGTGCCTCGCGCCGCCTCGGCCGGCCCAAGCAGCTCCTCCCACTCGGAGGCCAGCCGGTCCTCGCCCACACGGTCGCGGCGGCCCGGAGAACCAGGCTCGACCCGCTGCTCGTCATCTTGGGGCACGCTGCCGACGAGATCCGCCGCGAAGTCGACCTCACGAACCTGACCGTGATCCAGAACCCGAACTATGCCGAGGGGCTGAGCACGTCCGTCCGCCTCGCGCTGCGCCACCTGCCGGATGAGGTCGAGGCAGTGGTCTTCCTGCTCGGCGATCAACCCCTGATCGAGCCCGCCATCATCGAGCGGCTCATCGCAGCCTTCTGCGAACGCCGGGTGCCGATCGTCCAGCCGCGCTACGCCGAGGGGCGCGGCAACCCGGTGCTCATCGCCCGCGCGCTTTTCCCCGAGCTGGAGCGACTGACCGGCGACACCGGGGCCCGCCCGCTGCTCGAGCGTTATGGCGACGAGGTGCATCTCGTCGACGTCCGCGCGCACCGGCGGCCGGCTGACCTGGACACCTGGGAGGACTACGAGCGACTCCAGGCCGAGTTCGAGCGAGCGAGCAGGGGAGACATCGGCCAATGAGCCTGAGCTTCGACGACTCGATCCGCTACTGCCCGCACTGCGGTCGCTCCGTCGAGCGGCGACACGTCGCCGGCCGGCTACGACCGCACTGCCCCACCTGCCAGGTGACCTTCTTCGCCGACCCGAAGCTCGCTGTAGCAGTGCTCATCGTCCAGCAGGGGAAGATCGTGCTGCAGCGACGCACCATCGAGCCCGGCCTCGGGCGCTGGACGTTCCCTTCCGGCTTCGTCGAGCGCGGTGAGCGGGTCGAGGACGCGGCTCTGCGGGAAGTGCGCGAGGAAGTTGGACTCGACGTCAAGCTGACCCGGCTGCTCGGCCTCTACTCGACGCCCGGTCACCCAGTCGTACTGGCCGTCTATCTCGCCGAGCCGGTCGGCGGCCAGCTCGTCGCGGGCGACGAGAGCGACGACGTCGGACTCTTCTCGCCCGACGAGCAGCCGGAACTGGCCTTCGACCACGACGAGGAGATCATCCGCGGCTGGTTGACGCAGTCGGGACAGCCGGCATGAAATTTGGCCGCGGCCCCATCGCTGGCGGTGAGCGCCCGCCCGATGCGGTCTCCGCAAGGGTCTTCGCACGGGGAAGGATGGAGCCATGTCGACGCACGGCAACACCCGGTACATTGGCCGGCCGCTGCGCCGGCTCGGCGACGATCGGCTGGTCACCGGTACCGCAGCATTTCTCGACGACATCAGGGTTCCCGGGCTACTGCACCTGGCGCTCGTGCGGAGCCCGCTTCCCCACGCGCTCATTCGCGGTGTCGACTCCACCGCCGCGCTGGCCCGGCCCGGTATCGTGGCCGTCGTGACCGGTCGCGAACTCGCCTCCTGGGTCTCGCCCCTGCCCAGCCCGCCCGACCTCCTCCCTGGGCGCCGCCTTGAGCGATACCCGCTGGCCATCGATCACGTGCGGTTCGTCGGTGACCCGGTGGCAGCCGTGGTCGCCCTCGATCCCGTTACAGCACTCGAGGGAGCCGAGCTCGTCACTGTGGACTACGAGGAGCTGGCGGCAGTCGTGGACGCCGAGAGTGCCCGGGAGCCTGACGCGCCCCGCGTCCATGCCGATTGGCCGGACAACGTGGCGTTTCGCTGGGAGGTGACCCACGGCGACCTGGACCGGACCTTTCGGCAGGCTGACACCACGATCTCCCTCCGCCTGCGGAACCAGCGGATCTACGCCGCCTTCCTGGAGCCTCGCGGTGCGCTTGCTCGGCCCGACCAGGCGGCCGGTGAGCTCACCGTCTGGGCTTCGACCCAGGCTCCCCACAGCCTGCGCAGCGGCATCGCGACGGCGCTGGGGCTACCCGAGCATCAGATCCGCGTCATCGTCCCGGAGGTTGGCGGGGCCTTCGGGTCCAAGGGTGGTGTCTACCCTGAGTACGTGCTGGTGGCCGCGCTTGCCTGGCGGCTCGGTCGGCCGGTGAAGTGGGTGGAGAGCCGCAGCGAGAGCCTGCTGGGAACCGTTCACGCCCGCGACCAGGTGCAGCTCGTCCGGGGAGCCTTCCGCCGGGACGGCACGCTGCTCGGGCTCGACGTGCAGATCCTCGCCAACCTCGGCGCCTACAACGCCGCCACCACCGCCCTGCGCACCGGTTTGCTCGCCGCCGGCCCCTACCGGGTACCGGCGCTGCATGTGCTGGTCGAAGGGGTAATGACA
>BEIC01000102.1 GCA_002898875.1 bacterium HR26 | reverse complement strand
AGGCGCGTCCGGAGCTCGTCGCCCTGGATCAGCTTGAAGAGGCCTGCCGCTCGAGGCGAGGTCTGCGAGCCAGGCGCATAACGGTCGAGTACCACGACCCGGCCGGCGCCCTCGCGCGCCAGGAAGTAGGCCACGCTGAGGCCGAAGGCCCCAGCCCCGATCACGACCGCATCGGCAACGCTTGGCACACCGCTGCCGGTCATCGACGCCTCCAGCTTCTCCTCACGCGCCGCCACCGGGGCTATCGTGCACGATCACCGCATCGGCAGCGCTCCAGCTCAGGCGCACCCGATCGCCGCGACGCCAGCGCATGGTCTCGAGCCGGCTCGGCTGCTTCACCGTCAGCCATCCGTCGTGCTCTAGCCGCACCCGGAACTTGGTCGCCTCGCCGACGTAGATGATCTCCTCGATCGTGCCCTCGACCACGTTGTCGCCAGAGCCGTCGCCGATAACGATCCGCTCCGGTCGCAGCGCAACCGACACCTGCTCGCCGGGTCGGAGGCTGTCCGAGCCGGGGATCACGACGCGCCAGCCTTCCTGGGTCACCAGGTAGAGATGGCCATCCCCGCGCTCGACCCGCCCACTGAGGAAGTTCGACTCGCCGATGAAGTCGGCCACGAACTGGCTGACCGGCTGCTCGTACAGCTCGCGCGGCGTGCCGACCTGCTCGATCCGACCGGCGTTCATCACCGCGATCCGGTCAGACATCGTCAGCGCCTCTTCTTGGTCGTGCGTGACGTAGATCGTTGTGATGTGGGTCGACTCCTGGATGTGCTTGATCTCGAGCTGCATCTCCTCACGCAATTTCTTGTCGAGCGCCCCGAGCGGCTCGTCCATGAGCAGCACCGGCGGCCGGAACACGAGCGCGCGTGCCAGCGCTACCCGCTGCTGCTGGCCGCCGGAGAGCTGGCGTGGATAGCGCTCCTCGAAGCCGGGCAGCCGAACGAGCTGCAGCACCTCGCGCACGGCTTGTCGGATCTGCTCCCGCGACCACTTCCGCATCTTGAGCGGGAAGGCAATATTCTCGGCGACCGTCATGTGCGGGAAGAGCGCGTAGTTCTGGAAGACCATGCCGATATTCCGCTTGTGCGGCGGGCGGAAGGCGATATCCTCGCCATTCACCAGGATTTGACCCGAGGTTGGGAGAACGAAGCCAGCCACCATCATCAGCGTAGTCGTCTTGCCGGACCCAGAGGGGCCGAGCAGCGTGATGAACTCTCCAGGTGCGATATCGAGCGTCACCTGGTCAGCCGCGACGACATCTCCGTAGACCTTGGTCAGCCCGATCAGCTCCAGGCGGGCACCACGCTGCTCGCGTTCCCTCCTCGCCAAAATAGGCGCTTGCTGCACTCCGGCCATCGCTCCGCTCCCTGTCTCACCTCAACTCGGTCTCGCCGGCTGCTGACATGCTACCGGCACCAGGGCGAGCATTACCACGTCGCTCCGAGTACCCTGTTCCCGATGGTTCTGGTGACCTCGCCTCTCGGAGCCAGGGACTCAGACAATGATGAACCCCACCCGGGCCCAACGGCGACACTGCCCACTCCACGGAGACAATCATTGACATTGACAATGTTGGGCCCGAGCCCGAGCGGACCAGCGTTTGCTTCACGCCGATGTCGAGATGGCCCTCGCAATTACACTAGCCGCTCCCGTGCTTTGCGTCAAGGGTCAGGTGTGTGATCGGCACGCTTACGGCGCAAGCGTGCCTCCTTCCGGCTCTTCCTCTTCCTCATGACTGAACGGCAGCCGCTCGCGCAGCGAGATGAATGTCCGGCTAACGGCCGCGCTCAGCTCGCTGACCTCCTGCGACACCAGCTCGCGGATATACGTATTGGTCTGGCCCATCCGGCGGAACTTGCGGTACCGCTCCCGCACCAGCTTCTCTGGCGGAACCTCGATCACCTCAGCGAGCGCACGCACGATCGCGTCCAGCAGCAGAGCAGCGGCATAGTCGTGGTCGCGATGCGCTCCGCCTTCGGGCTCCGGGACGATCCCGTCCACCACCTCCAGGCGCTTGAGGTCGGCAGCGGTGATCTTCAACGACTCCGCTACCTCGGGGGCGCGTGAGGCGTCGCGATAGAGGATCGCCGCCGCTCCCTCCGGAGAGATCACGCTGTAGATCGCGTTCTCCATCATCAGCACGCGGTCGGCCACCGCTAGGGAAAGAGCACCCCCGCTCCCGCCTTCCCCAGTGATCACCGCGACAGTGGGGACCGGCAGCACGCTCATCATCGCGAGACACTCGCTCAACGCCATGGCGATTCCGCGCTCTTCTGCCCCCTCGCCGAGATACACTCCCGGCGTGTCGATCAGCGTGATCACCGGCAGTTTCAAGCGAGCGGCCAGTTGCATCAGGCGCATCGCCTTGCGGTAGCCCTCAGGCAGCGCTTGGCCGTTGCGCCGGAAGGGGTCGCCGTGTCCGCGCTCGTGCCCGATCAGCACCACCCCGTGACCCGCGATCTCACCGAGCCCGCCGACGATGGCTGGGTCGTCGCCATAGAGGCGGTCGCCGTGAAGCTCGACGAACTGCGGGCTGATCCGCCGGATGTAGTCGAGTGTCGTCGGGCGATCCGGATGCCGGGCAAGTTGGACGACCTCCCACGCACGCCGTCCGCTGCCGTTGGGACCGATCGCTTGCTCCTCGTCCTTCACTGGGAGCGACGGCCTCGCGCCCACCAGCCGCAGGATCATCGCGATCGCGTCGCGTAGCCGCCGCCGGTCGACGATCTGATCGACAAACCCATGGCCCAACAAGAACTCCGCGCTGTGCGACCCGCGCGGTGCCTGCCCGGCCGTCTCCTTCACGACCCGCGGGCCGGCGAAGCCGATCAACGCCCCCGGCTCAGCCAGGATGATGTCGCCCTGGTTCGCGAACGAGGCGTAGATGCCGCCAGTCGTCGGGTGGGTCAAGACCGAGATGTAGGGCACGTTGGAGTCGTGCGCTCGCTTGGCCGCCGCCGTGGTCTTGGCCATCTGGACCAGGCTGAGGATGCCCTCCTGCATCCGTGCCCCTCCCGAGGCCGAGACCGTGACGATCGGGAGCCGTCGCTCGGCAGCCCGCTCGAAGGCAAGCGTGACCTTCTCCCCCACCACCGACCCCATGCTGCCCCCGAGGAAGCGGAAGTCGAGCACCGCCAGAACGACTTCGCGCCCTCGAATGCGAGCAGTCCCGGTCACGACCGCCTCGCGAAGCCCGGTCTGCTCGCGCGCCTGCAGGATTCGCTTCCGGTAGGGAAGACGGTCAGAGAACACCAGCGGGTCGACCGACACGAGATGCCGGTTGAACTCCTCGAACGTTCCCGGATCAGCCAGCAAGCGGATCCGCTCATCGGCTGACAGGGGAAAGTGATGCCCGCACGCCGCGCAGACCCGATAGCGCTGATAGACGAGATCGGTGCTCAGATCAGCGCCGCACTGCGGGCAGGTCGACAGCTCGACGATCGCCTGCCCGGCCGGAAGGCTCAATCCCTGGCTCTTCTCGGACATCGAACCCATCCCCACGTTGTCCAGTCCGTACATTAACTACCCTGATCATAGCGCACGATCGTCGAGATACCCATGAACGATCGAGTACAATCCTCCCGGTTTGCCGGCCATCTCGCCGTCCGCATGGAGCGATGCTGCCATGTTGATCGGATTCGCGGCGGTCTACCAGCGCACCAACACCTTTTCTCGGGTTCCCGGCACGCTGGCACCGGACCGGCTGCGCTTCTGGGCATCGGGTCAGGGGGTCGTCCACACCTTCGCGCACACTCGGTCGGTCGCCGGCTGCTTCCTCGCCTCGGCCGAACAGCTCGGTATCACAGCCGCCCCGTTCCTGGCGGCTTATGCGCGTGCGGGGGGCGCAGTGCCGTTAACCGAGCTCGAGGAGCTGGCCGACCGGCTGGTCACGCTGATTCGTAGCCAGGAGCGGCCACTAGATGGCCTCTTCCTCCACCTGTCCGGAGCGATGCTGACCGACGGCGGGGCGAGCGCTGACGCCTGGCTCCTCCGCCGGCTCCGCGAAGCTGTCGGGGAAGTGTTCCCGATCGCTGCCTTCCTCGACCACGTCGCGAACGTCAGCGCTGAACTGACCGGCCAGGCGACGATCGTGGCCGGGCCGCATCAGTGGCCTCCGGTCGACGCCCCCGCTCGGGTCACGTACCTACTGGAGCGACTGGTCGCTGCCGGAGAGCGCCGGATACACCCGGTCACCGTGACACGGCGGTTACCGTTACTCCTGCCGCTCGCCGCTCAGCGGACCGACCGCGAGCCACTCCGGGCTATTGCCGCGCGCCTGCGAGCGCTCGAATCGCGGCCCGGCATCGTCGCAGCAACGTGCTTCGGTGGCTTCCCATACGCCGACGTGCCCGCAGCCGGCGCTGCCATCGTCGTGGTCAGTGACGGCTTGCCCGAGCTGGCAGAGGAGGTTGCCGCGGAGGTTGCAGAGCAGCTCTGGGCGCGCCGCGACGAGCTGCTCGAGCCCGGCTTCAACATCGAGCAGGCTGTCCACACAGCGCTGGCAGCTCAGGCGGGGCAGATGGTCATCGCCGAGCTCGGAGATGCGCCTGAGGCCGGCGGCCCTGGCGAGGGAACCACCGCACTGTGGGCGCTCCTCGACCTCGGTGCTCAGGACGCTGTACTGGCGGCCATCACAGACCCGGAAGCGGTTGATGCGGCTATGCAGGCCGGGGTCGGCTCGCCGGTCGAGCTCTCGGTCGGCGGGAAGGTCGACCGCCGCCAGGGCTACCCGATCGATGTGCGGGGCTACGTCCAACGCATCACCGACGGCATGTACCGCCGCCGCGGCCCGCTCGATGGCGGCCTCCTCGAGCGGGCGGGGCCGAGCGTCTTGATCGAGGCGCATGGCCGGCATCAGGGTCGCTTCGCGCTGATCCTGACCAGCGAGCCAGTGGCTGCGGATGATCCTGGTCTGCTCCTGGCACTCGGGGTCCCGGTCAACGAGCCCAGGATCCTGGTACTCAAGTCGGCTGTCGACTACCTCGCTGCCTGGGAACCCGACGCCGTGACCATCCTCCCGGCAATGACACCGGGCATCACCACACCGGACCTCCTCTTCTTCCCCTACCAGCGCATCCCGCGTCCCATCTGGCCACTCGACCCACTCTGACGCGACGGCTCTTAGGAATCGGAACCGGCTGAGTACAGAGAACTACCGTGCTGCCGGCAGCAGCCATATCTCGGTGTGCCGTCTTGCCGGCAACTTTCGGTGGTCATCCCTCGAGCAGCCGGCTCAGTCGCTGCAGAAAGGCAGCGACCCGGTCTACTCCATCAACCAGCGCATCGGCAATCTCGGGCAGCTCTGGAGGTGCCTCCTCGCTGCGGACGCCGATACTGAGCCCCTGAGCTAGGCCACGCGCGCGCAAAGTCGCCAGCCGACGCATCGCGTCGAGATCGGTACGGTCATCGCCGAGGAACACGACTGCCTTCAACCCACGACGCTCGATCAAGTCGGCCAGGGCCGATCCCTTGTCGCGGTCGATTGGAGGACGTAGCTCGATCACCATTCGTCCTCTGGTCAGGCGCAGGCCGTGCTGCCGCGCCAGCGGCTCGAGTGCAGCGAGGAGCTGGCACTCGACCTCTTGGGGATCGGCAGCTCTTCGGTAGTGCACCGAGAGGGACAAAGTCTTGAGCTCCACCTCGACGGCAGGCGACGAGAACCGGTTCGCCAGCTCGCCCGTGATCGCCTGGAGGCGTGGTACGTAGGCAAGCGACTCCGGATCGACCTCGTGCACACCGCCTTCCCAGCGCTCGAGGCCATGGTTCCCAATGTAGACGAGGTCGTCGAGCCCGACGCGCCTGCGGACGTCGTCGACTGAACGACCGGTGATGATGGCGACCACGTCGAGCTGCCGAGCCAGGAGAGCGAGGGCGTCTCGGATCGACGGCTCGATCTGAGCCTGATCCGCGGATGGCACAATACGGGAGAGCGTCCCGTCGAAATCGCTGCACAGCCCGCTCGGCCGGGTGCTCAGGATAGCTGAGGCACGCCGGGCAACATCCTCGATCGCGCTCATCGCCTTCTCCAGAACACCTCTCCCTGTACCCGCCGGTCGCAAGCCTACCAGGCGACAGCAGACAGGCGCGGACGGTAACCGGTATACTAGCCCTGAAGCGGCCATGTCGGTCGTGGACGGCACAGGGGGACATGCCGGCCATAAGCGCGTTGCTCGACGATATCCTTCGATACCTCGCGAGCATCGCCGGCTTTCAGCGTGACATCAAGCTGTTCCTGATCTACAGCCTGTTCTCCAACATCGGCATCGGCGCCTTCGCCCTCCTCTTCAACCTCTACCTCGTCGAGCTAGGCTATCGCGAGGACCTGATCGGGCTCTTCAATGGGCTCTCGACCGTCGCGCTCGCGGTCGGGGCTCTCATGCTCGGGCGGCTCCTCAACCGCTTCGGCTCCTGGTGGTGCATCACGTACGGCACGACCGCCTACATTGCAGGCTCGGTGCTGCTCGCCTTCATGACCGAGCGGTTAGCGATCCTCGCCGTCGGCATCCTGCAGGGGATCGGAACGGCTTTCATCTTCGTGCCGCTGATGCCGTTCGTGATCGAGCACGCGCGGCCAGAGGTGCGCTCTACCGTCGCTGCGCTGTCGCTCTCACTAACGTCCGTCTCTGCCACAATCGGGAGCCTGGTAGGCGGCTGGGCTCCCCGGCTCCTCGGCCCGCTCTTCGGCCTAACGGTGCCTGGGGTTGGGAGTTTCCGCCTCGGGCTCCTCCTGAGCCTGTTCCTGACAGCGCTGGCGCTGGCGCCGATGGTCCTGATGCGCCAGGCACGGTACCGGCAGACCCAGTACACGGCCCAGCACTTGCTCGTGACCAGCGAGGAGCGCCGGGAGCGCGAGGCGCGTCGCCACTCGCTGGCCTTTGTCCTCACCGGGGGGTTGTTGAGCCTCGGGGCCGGCGCGGTCATCCCGTTCTACAACGTGTTCCTCGCGTCGATCGGGCTTCGGGCCAGCACGATCGGGGTCATCTACGCGCTCGCCAGCCTTCTCGGAGCCCTGCTCGGCCTCTTCGCTCCGATCCTGGCGCGCCGGCTCGGGTCGCTCGATGCCATCCTCGTGATCCGGCTCGTGCCGGTGCCGTTCTACCTGCTCCTGCTCCTGATGCCGACTGTGCCGGTCGCCGTCGCCGCCCACATCATCCGGGCCATCTCGATCTCGATGGCCTGGCCGATCGACTCGACCATGGTCGCGGATATCCTGCCGCCGAACGCCCGCGCCAACGCGTTCAGCCTGCGCAGCGCCGCCTGGAACCTGGGTTTTGCGCTGGCCAGCTTCCTCGCCGGCCCCGTCATTGTCGCGTCCGGCTACGGGCCGGTCTTCCTCGCGTTCGTCTTCTTCAGCGTACTCAGCATGGCAGTCTTCGCCCTGAACTTCCGCGGGCACCCTGCCGCTGGCCGCCGCGAGCAAGCTGTGGCCAAGGGAAGCTGACCGCAGTGCAAGACCAGTGGCTTCTACAGCATCGGCTCGACCTCATCGGCGATCATGCGCGCGATTTCCAGCGACGACGTCGCCGCTGGGGAGGGCGCGTTGCGCACGTGCAGAATGCCTGGCTGGCGGTCGAGCACGAAGTCGTCTACCAGCTCGCCATCAGGGGAGAGCGCCTGTGCCCGGACGCCCGACGGTCCGGGAAGCAGATCGTCCTCCACCAGCTCCGGAATGTAGCGCTGGAGCGAGCGCAAGAACGCACGCCGGCTGAAATCCCGCCACAGCTCGGCCAGCCCGGTCCGCCAGTACTTGCGCGCCAGCTTGCGGAAGCCAGGGTAGCGCACCGCTTCAATGAGTTCGGAGACGTTGACTGTCGTTCGCCGGTAGCCCTCGCGGGCAAACGCGAGCACGGCGTTCGGCCCCAGCCAGACCTGACCGTCCATCCGTGGGGTAAAGTGCACACCCAGGAACGGGAAGCGCGGATCGGGCACCGGGTAGACGTTGCCGCGCACTAGGCCGGCTCGCTCTGGACGCAGCACGTAGTAGTCGCCCCGGAAGGGGACGATCTGCGGCACCGGCGGGGCGCCAGTAAGGCGCGCGATATGGTCCGCGTAGAGCCCGGCGCAGCTCACGACCACGCGAGCCTCGGCGTCGCCCGCTGTCGTCTCGATCAGCGTCGAGCAGCTTCCGCGGTGGATCGCCACCACCCGGTGCCCTGTGCGAATCTGGCCGCCGCGCTCCAGCACGTCTTCGGCGTACGCCCGCGCCACCTGAGCGAAATCGACGATCCCGGTTCTCGGCGACCAGATGGCACACAGGCCGGTCACGTGCGGCTCGAGCTCCCGTAGCTCCTCCGGCCCCACCATGCGCAGTCCAGGCACGCCGTTCGCCTGGCCACGACGGTACAGCTCCTCGAGGCGCGGGATCTCGTCGGGCGACGTCGCCACCACCACCTTTCCGCAGAGCCGGTACGGAATGCCCTTCTCGTCGCAGTACCGGATCAGCCGCGCCGCCCCGGCGACGCAGGCGCGCGCCTTGAGCGAACCGGGCTTGTAGTACAGGCCCGAGTGGATGACACCGCTGTTGTGGCTGGACTGGTGTGCGGCGAGCTCCTGCTCCTTTTCGAGGACCACCAGGCGCAGCATCGGCCGTCGGAGCAGCAGCTCACGCGCCACCGCTAGCCCGACGATCCCCGCCCCGATGACGGCCACATCTACCACGCCGCTGCACCTCCCGTACATCCCCGCAAGTGACGGGGCGCCTCACATACCCGGTGGCTCGCGGTCGAGCACGAAGCGGGTCGACCCGCATGCCTCGCACTGCTCTGGTCGCTGGAAGCCGCGGACGAAGTAGCCGCAGTCTTCGCAGGTCCAGCGGGTGATGGCGAACAGCCGGACGAGGTCCGCCCGGCTGATGATCCCGACCAGTCGCCCGTCGCGCAGCACGGGCACCCGTCTCACCCGCCGCTCGGAGAGGAGCTGAGCTACCGACTCGGCTGACGTGTCCTCACTGACGCTGATCACGTCGCGGCTCATGATGTCCGCCGCCGTGCGCCCCCGCTTGGAGATCACGTCGTACTCCGAGACGATACCGATCACCCGCCCCTCATTGTCGACCACCGGCATGCCGGTGATCTGGTGCTCGGTGAGGAGTCGAGCGA
>BEIC01000101.1 GCA_002898875.1 bacterium HR26 | reverse complement strand
CTGCTCCATGCCTTCACCGACACTGCGGCGATCGCGATCGAGAACGCCGAGCTGTACGACGAGGCGCGCCGAGGGCTGGCGCGGGCCTCGGCGCTCCTCCAGGAGATGCACCACCGTGTTCGGAACAACTTGCAGACCGTAGCCGCGCTCCTCTCGCTGCAGATGCGACATGCCAGCCCCCAGGTCCGCGGGCCGCTCCAGGAGGCGGTGAGCCGAATCCGGAGCCTGACCGTGGTGCACGATCTCTTTAGCGGCCAGAACCTCCAAGAGATGGACCTCGAGACGCTCTGCCGGACGGTGGTTGAGGAAGCAGTCACGACGCTCTGCGGCGAGGATGCCGGGGTGACGTGGATGGTGGAGGCGGATGAGGTCTGGGTGTCGTCGCGGCAGGCGACGATCCTGGCGCTGTTACTGAACGAGTTCGTCGCGAACGCTGTCCGGCACGGGTTCAAAGATCGCAGTGGTGGCCGGATCCAAGTACTGGTACGGCGTGAGTCTGGGCAGGCGCTGCTCGAAGTCGCCGACGATGGCTGGGGATTGCCGGCCGGCTTCGACATGCGCTATAGCCGTGGATTGGGACTCCAGATCGCGCGCACGCTCGTGGAGGTCGATCTCCGAGGCCGGCTCGAGGTGGGGCCACGGCCGGGTAATGGCACTGTCGTTCGGGTGTGGTTCAGCCCGGACGGTCTGCCTAACGGCCGCGGTTCAGCAGAGGGGCAGCTTGACCCGGTCGAGCGTGGACGTCGATAATCGGCGAGAGTTGGCCGATGGAGGGTGAGAATGGCTGAGGAGCAAGGGACGATTGCGGGCACGTGGGCGTTGATTCTAGGCGCGTCGAGCGGGTTCGGGGCAGCGACCGCGCGGGAGCTGGCGCGGGCTGGCATGCATATCTGCGGCGTCCATCTCGATCGCCGGAGCACGCTGCCGATGGCAGAGGCAGTCATCCGCGACGTCGAGTCTAACGGCGTGCAGGCCCTCTTTTTCAACGCGAACGCCGCCGACCCGGAGACGCGGCAGACCGTGGTGCAGGCGCTGCGGGAGCGGGATGCCAAGGTGCGGGTACTGATGCACTCGCTGGCGTTCGGGACGTTGCGCAACTACATCGAGGACGATCCTGCGCAGGAAGTGACCCAGAAGCAGATGGAGATGACGCTCGACGTGATGGCTCACTCACTGGTCTACTGGACGCAAGACATCTTCCATGCCGGGCTCTTCGACCAGGACGCGCGCATCTTCGCGATGACCAGCGAGGGCTCCACCCGGGTCTGGAAGGGGTACGGTCCGGTCTCTGCCGCCAAGGCGGCGCTCGAGGCCCACGTCCGCCAGCTCGCCGTCGAGCTGGCCCCCTACGGCATTGCGGCCAACTCAATTCAGGCCGGAGTGACCAACACGCCGGCCCAAAACCGCATCCCAGGCGCCGAGGAGATGCTGCGACACGCGGCGGCGCGGAACCCGGGCGGCCGGCTGACTACGCCGGAAGACGTCGCGCGGGCGATCCGGGCACTCAGCCAGCCGGGCCTGGGCTGGATCACCGGCAACGTGATCCGTGTCGACGGTGGCGAGGCGCTGGTACCGTAGCGCGGGGTCAAAGGTCCGCGACGTTCGGGACGTCCCAGCGCGGGCTGGGGCGGTCAACTGGTCGGCGCCGGGCGATACTGAGGGTCGAACAGTTTCCCATATTCCAGGCTGGCACGCCGGTCGCGCCCGGCGCTGACGCACCGGGCTCAGAGCTGAACCCCCTCGAAGGGGGCTCGCTCCCCCCAGCCGGCTTCGAGCCAGCTTTTCGCCCTGAGCGCGGGGCGTCAGCCCCGTGCCTGGCGGGGCCGCGAAGTCGAGGCGAACTTGGCAGGCAAAGAGTTCGACCCTCAGTACGTATTGCCCTGGCAGTCCGCGTGACGGTCGGGTATCCTTTATGAGTGGCCGTGCTAGGCGGGGAGATAGCGGTGCCCTGTACCCGCAATCCGCTGTAGCGGGGCTGAACTCCCTCCCGAGGTCCGACCCTGTGGGACTGCCCGGGTCACGTGGTGTGGATGGTTGGGTCCCACGCGGCGAGGAGCCGTGAACCCGGTCAGGTCCGGAAGGAAGCAGCCGTAAGCGGTGACCCTCGGGTGACGTGGGGAAGCCTGGCCGGAGCCAACGAGCTCGGCGCAAGCCGGAGGGCCGCGATCGACGGAGGGTGCACGGCCACCTCTCGCAATTGGACCAGGCCGCCTAAGCAGGCGGCCTGGTTTCTTCTGAAACGGATTCGCTGCTCGCTCAGGTACCGACGCGCCTTGCCAGGGCGGCGCTAGCGCGCCGCCGCCCGGCGCTTGCGCTCGCGCCCGCGCTTGGTCGAGCGATGTCGCCGGCCGCTGGCGCGCACGGCCTCGCCGGTGAGGTACTGCCGCCGTCGACGCTCCTCCTCGCGTGCCCGCACGAGTGCTCGGTACGTCGTCCTCATGTAGTAGGCGAAGTATGCGAACATCGCCAGCGCGGCCAGGGCGGAGAGGTAGAGCCAGATGCGCATGTAGAGCCCGAAGGCGCTAAGCCGGAGCAGCCGGAAAGAGAAGAAGAACAGCCCGATCCCGAAGACGATCAGCGCGATACCGCCGAAGCGATGCAGCGTCGCTGCGAGTAGCGGGTCGCGCCGGCGAAGGCGGCCACCGGGGTCGTTGTACAGGTAGAGCGCGACCAGGAAGCCGAGACCGAAGATGACCAGGTAGGCAATAGAGAAAGGCCCCCAGGTCGGAGTCTCGCTGAGCGGCGCCGTGAGGTAGCCCCAACTGAATGGGTTCTGCATGCCGACGGCCCGATCCTCTCTCGTCCTCGCTGTCCTCACCCCTTCAGGTTGCTCTGGCCGGGAAAGCTTACCGCGCTCACCTCGCCTGGATGAGGCCGTCCAACTTCTCTCCCCAGGAACGGGTGCGCCCTCTTGCTCCGAGCGCCTAGCTCTGCTCAAAGAGGATGCGGCGCTTGACCTGCTCGATCGCGTGCGTGACCTGGATGCCTCGTGGGCAGGCCTCGGTGCAGTTGAAGATGGTGCGGCAGCGCCAGACGCCGAATCGCTGGTTCAGAATGGCCAGCCGCTCCTCGGTGGCGCGGTCGCGCGAGTCGAAGAGGAAGCGATGGCCGTTGACGATGGCGGCCGGGCCGAGCCACTCGGTCGTCCAGAAGATCGGGCAGGCGGAGGTGCAGCAGGCGCAGAGGATGCACTTGCTCGTGTCCTCGATGAGTTCGCGCTCCTCCGGGGTCTGTCGGCGCTCGCGCGTGGGTGGCGGCTCGTCGTTGATCAGGTAGGGCATTACGGCACGGTACTGGGCAAAGAACGGCTCCAGATCGACGACGAGGTCCTTAATCACCTTGAAGCCGAGCAGTGGCTCGATCGTGATCTTCGGGCCCAGATCCTTGATCAGCACCTTGCAGGCCAGACGGTTGCGCCCGTTGATCCGCATGGCATCCGAGCCGCAGATCCCGTGGGCGCAGCTCCGGCGGTAGGTCAACGAGCCGTCTTGGTACCACTTGACCTGGTTCAGGGCATCGAGCACCCGGTCGGTCGGTTCGACCTCCACCGTGTACTCCCGGTAATGGGGCTTGGTATCCGTCTCTGGGTTGAAGCGCTGGATCCGCAGTGTGACCTGCATCAGTGTGTCCGCTCCTTAGTATGTCCGCTCCTTCGGCTGGAAGCGCGTGATGATCACCGGCTTGTAGGACAGCTCGAGACCACCGGATGTGCGGGTCACCAGCGTGTGCTTGAGCCAGTTCGCGTCGTCCCGCTGGGGAAAGTCCTCGCGGTAGTGGGCTCCCCGGCTCTCCTCGCGAGCCAGGGCACAGGCGACGATCGCCTCGGCGCAGTCGAGCAGGTAACCTAGCTCGATCGCCTCGACCAGGTCAGTGTTGAACGTGCGGCTCCGGTCGTCGATGCTGATGCGCGTGAAGCGATTACGCAGCTCGACGAGCTTATCCTGCATCCGGCGCAGGCCATCGCCGGTGCGGAAGACGCTGGCGTCAGCCATCATCGCCTCTTGCAGCTCCGTGCGGATGGTGGCGACCTTCTCCTCGCCCTCGTTCTCGAGGATCCACTCGATCTCCGCGCGAGCGCGATAGTCGGGCTCCTTCGGTAGCGGGTGCAGATCGTTCTCCTGCACGAACTGCAGCATGTGCCTACCGGCCCGCCGGCCGAACACGACGAGGTCGACCAGCGAGTTGGTACCGAGCCGGTTGGCTCCGTGCACGCTCACGCAGGCGCACTCACCGGCAGCGTAGAGCCCAGGCACCGGCGTGTTCTGGGCGTCGATCGTGACCCGGCCGTCCACGTCGGTCGGGATGCCGCCCATCGCGTAGTGGGCCGTCGGCTGAATCGGGATCGGGTCGGTCACGGGGTCGAGACCGAGGTAGGTGCGGACGAAGTCGGTATTATCGGCCAGCTTGGTCTCGATGACCTCCTTGGGCAGATGCGTCAGGTCGAGGTAGACATAGTCCTTGCCCTCGACGCCCCGCCCCTCGCGGATCTCGAGGTAGATGCTCCGGGAGACCACATCGCGCGGCGCCAGATCGAGCAGGGTGGGCGCGTAGCGCTCCATGAAGCGCTCGCCCAGCCCATTGCGCAGGATGCCACCCTCACCGCGGCAGGCCTCGGACAGCAGGATCCCGAGCTTGTAGATGCCGGTCGGATGGAACTGGTAGAACTCCATGTCCTCCAGCGGTAGGCCGCGCCGGAAGACGATGGCGACGCCGTCGCCGGTGAGCGAGAGGGCGTTGCTGGTGACCTTGTAGACGCGGCCGAACCCGCCGGTGGCGAGCAGGACAGCCTTGGCGTGGAAGATGTGGAGCTCGCCCGTCTCGATGTCGAGTGCGACCACCCCAGTGCACACGCCGTCGTCGGTCAGCAGCAGGTCGAGCATCATGAACTCGTCGAAGAAGACGACTTGGTTCTTGATGCTCTGCTGGTACAGCGTCTGCAAGATCATATGGCCCGTACGGTCGGCCGCGTAGCAGGAGCGACGGACCGGAGCTTCGCCGAAGTTGCGGGTGTGCCCGCCGAAGCGGCGCTGGTCGATCCGGCCGTCAGGCAACCGATTGAACGGGAAGCCCCAGTGTTCCAGCTCGATGATGGCATCGATCGCTTCACGTGCGAGCACCTCGGCGGCGTCCTGGTCGACCAGGTAGTCGCCGCCCTTGACCGTGTCGAACATGTGCCAGATCCAGTGGTCCTCCTCGACGTTGGCGAGGGCGGCGGCGATCCCACCTTGAGCGGCGCCGGTGTGGGAGCGCACCGGGTAGAGCTTGCTGATGACGGCGACGTTGCACTTACCCGCGAGCTGAGCGGCGGCCATCAGGCCGGCGCCGCCAGCTCCGACGATGACGGCGTCGAATCGGTGGTACATGGCTCAACTCCCCGCTGCTGTAGACGCTGCCTGGAACGCACTTGGGTCGAAGGTCAGCACCGCGATCGACCCGATAATCAGGAAGATGACCGCTGCGCTCCAGAGGATGGAATGGGCGAAGATGCGCCAGCCGCGGGCGCGGATGTAGTCGTCCACGGCCAGCCGCGCGCCGTTCAACCCGTGCAGGAGCGCCAGGAAGAGCATCAGCCAGTCGAAGGCCCGCCAGAAGGGCGAGCCCCAGCGATCGGCGACGAAGTTCCAGTCGATCTCATCGACGGTGTTGATCACGTGCATGATCACGACATGGGTGATGGCGAGGAAGATTAGAAGCAGCCCGCTGATCCGGAAGAAGTACCAGGAGTAGAGCTCGAATCCCCCCGCTGGTCGCTCGCGACCAACTCGTGGGCGTGGGGCGCTCATCTCGCTCACCTCCTGCTCTACTCCGACCCTCGTCGCGTGCCCGGCGCGGCTGCTCCTGACCGTCATCGCACCATCGCTCGGATCATGAAGAACGCCGTCGGAAGGAAGCCGGCGAGAAAGACGGCGATCACACCATAGAAGAGCTGGCGCTCGAACCGGTACGCCTTTTCCCAGAAGTCGATGAGGATGATGCGGACGCCGTTAGCCGCATGATAGTACAGCCCGGCGACCAGGATGATCTCGCCGATCCGGAACACCGGATGCCGGTAAATGAACAGGAGCTCGTTGAACGTCTCCGGGCCGTAGCCGACGAGGAAGATGTCCACGATGTGCAGCAACAGGAAGAGCAGTACACCCAAACCGGTAATCCGGTGCAAGGCCCAGGAGAGCATCCCCACCGGCGGTCGATAGCCGCGGTAGGCGGCGATCCCACGAGTACCGGCCGTCGCCGGACCACGTTCCTGGGTTGGAACCGTACCGGTAGTCACGATGCAGACTCCTCGATGCTGCCATCCAGTCGCCGACCGGCCGTCCGGGTGCAGCGCGAGGTCAGAGGGGCGACCGGACTAAGTGTACGGGATTGGGAAAAATCGAACAAGCGGACAGTATACTTGAAGGAAGTTTCTATCAACCCCACCGACTGGTCTCTCGCCCGAATCTTCGGGAGAGGCTCCTGCCAGTGGAAGCGGTGGAAATCCGCTCCCGCGAGCAGCCCCGTTCCCGCGCGGTGGGAGAGAGAACGCAGCGGGCAGGATGAGGACGCCCTTCAGCGGTTCACCTCTCGTCCCGGCAAGCGTATCACCCACGTCCGGAAACGGATCGGCCCGCAGAGCTGCCAGGTCTTGACACCCGCTGCATCTACACCTATTATGTAGCTAACCTACATGATTGAGCCCGGCCCGGCAGGCCGCTTGCGGAAAAGGAGTTCGGAGATGGCGACGTCCCAGATCCCCGGCTACCGTTACGGCGATCCCGCTCTGCCGCGTGCGCCCTATACCCTACAGGACCTCGATCTCCTCAAGCAGGCGCTTCTCTTCAGCGAGGATGACGCGCAGGCCCTGCGCCGTGCTGGCCAGATCCTCGAGCCCTACGTGGAGGAGATCCTCGGTGTCTGGTACGGCTTCGTCGGCAGCCATGACTTCCTCCTCGGCTACTTCGCGAACGAGCAGGGGCCGATCTCTGAATACCTCGAGCGGGTGCGCAAGCGCTTCGGGCAGTGGATCCTCGACACCTGCCGTGCCGAGTACGACCAGGCGTGGCTCGACTACCAGTACGAGATCGCCCGCCGTCACTTCGACCGGAAGAATCTGACCGACGGAGTCTCCGGCGCGCCGCCGTTCGTCCACTTCCGCTACGTCAATGCGCTCGTCTACCCGATCTATGCCACCATCCGGCCATTTCTCGAGCGCGGCGAGCCCGACCCAGGGAAGGTCGAGCAGATGCACCAGGCCTGGCTGAAGGCAGTGCTGCTCCAAGCGACCCTCTGGTCGTATCCCTACCTGAAGGAGGGTGCCTTCTAGCACTCGCTGCGTAGCTGCCCCAGCATGCGGGCGCCGAAGATGCAAAAACGTTTGCTACAATGCCGACTACGGCGCCCGCTGCACGGCTCATATACCAGGAGCCAACATGTGGCGGGCCGGACGGCAAGGAGTCGGAGGAAGGTGACGATCTACGATCCGCTCTACCGGCGGGAGTCGCGCGCGGCCCGGGTAGGGATGACGCTGCTACGGATGAGCCAGGCAGTCAAGGCGCTTACCGCGTCCGAGGTCGCCGGAACCGGGCTTACGCCGGTCCAGGCGCAAGCACTGCTCTTTGTCCGCTACACCAAGCCGTTCCTCGCTTCGGTGGGGCGACTGGCCGAGGCGCTCGGCGTGACCCATGTGACTGCCATCGGCGTGCTCGATGGGCTGGTGCGGCATGGCCTGGTGGAGAAGACGACGAGCCCGCTCGACCGGCGGGTGACGCTGCTACGCCTGACACCGGCCGGCGAAGAGGTTTGCCAGCGGCTCGGCCGCTTCGGTCACACACTAGAGGAAGCACTCGCGCAGCTCGACGAAGCTGAGCTCGAGGCTCTGGAGCGTGGGCTCGGAGCTGTGGTCTGGGGCCTGCGGGAGGCCGGCGTGCTTCAGGTGGCCGAGCCCTGCCGCGGCTGTGTCCACTTCCAGGAGAACGCCGCGCCGGGCAGTCCCGAGCCGCATCACTGCCGGTTGATCCAGCGCTATCTCAGCGAAGCCGATGCGAAACTGGCGTGTCCCGATTTTACGCCCTCACGCCCAGCCGTCTAGCGCCGCTTCTCTCGAGTCTCTTCCCCTCGTTCTGAAACCCACCTCGATGGCGTACTAGAGGCTCAGCGATGCTAACTCACGCCGCTCTAACCGTCTTCTAAGCATCCATTGCTTGACTCATACACGGGCTGGGGGGACGACGGCGGAAGCTGGCGAGCCGCTCGCTTCCACGTCACGATCGTCTCGATGGACGGCCTTTGGGCCAACGAGAGAGCGAGGTGCGAAAGGTGAGGAAGCGAGTGCTGGCCTTAGCAGTCGGTCCGCTGCTGGTGGCGTCCCTAGCGATCCAGCTCGTTCCGTACGGCCGCGCGCACGACAATCCACCAGTGATCTCCGAGCCCCAGTGGGATAGCCCGCGCACGCGGGAGCTCTTCTTCAGGACCTGTGGTGACTGTCACAGTAACGAGACCCGGTGGCCCTGGTACTCGAACATCGCCCCGATCTCGTGGCTCGTGCAGCGCGATGTGGACGAGGGCCGGGCCGCATGCAATGTGTCGGAGTGGGGTCAGGCCAAGCAGGACTGCGGTGATTCGGCAGAGACGCTCGCCGAAGGATCGATGCCCCCACGTAGCTACGTGCTCCTGCATCCTAGCGCGCGCCCCGACGCGGCGGAGCGCGATGCGCTCATTCAGGGGCTCCTCGCCACGTTCGGCGGAGAAGACGAAAAGCGTGAGAGCTCTTCCCGGCGATGACCGACGTCCAATTCGAGATACTCCCAAGGCGACTTGACACTGGAGCACGACACTCCTAGCATAAGGGCGATCCTCAACGCACTGCCGATCGGCGGCTCTCCTGTGCGGGCAGGATAGGGCACCCGGAGGGAGGGAGGCTGCGGTGGCGACTGTCGTTGTCATGCCCAAGCTCGGCCTGACCATGACCGAGGGCAGGGTGGGCAAGTGGCTGAAGCAGCCGGGAGAGCCGGTGAGGCAGGGCGAACCGATCCTCGAAGTCGAGACCGAGAAGATCACGATCGAGGTCGAGGCTCCGGAGTCGGGCGTGCTGAAACATGTGCTCGCGCCAGAGGGGGCCACCTTGCCGGTGGCGGCGCCGGTAGCCGTGGTGGCCGCGCCCGATGAGGAGGTCGACCTCTCGCTAGTCGCTTCCGGGACACCGGTCGCGGCCGG
>BEIC01000100.1 GCA_002898875.1 bacterium HR26 | reverse complement strand
ACCGCCTGGATGGTCTACCAGGTTCCCTACTTCTCACAGTTCTACGAGGTCATCGTCTTCGACCGGCGGGGCACCGGCCGCTCCGACGATCCGCCCGGGCCGTGGACAGCGGCCGATCTCGCAGCCGATATCCGGCGGCTGATGGATGGGTTGGGGATCGAGCGCGCGATCGTCGCGGGCAACTCGCTCGGCGGGGTAGTGACGTCGCAGTTCGGGCTCGATTACCCAGAGCGGGCCCTGGCGCTGGTCATCGGACATACCGTGCCGTACCTGTGGCCGCTGGCGCGGGAGTGGGTGGAGGAGCAGATCGAGCTCGCGCTGCGCGGCGAGCCCGCCGTGGTCTTCCAACCCCGCTCGTTCGCCTGGGAGGAGCAGGGCCCGCCAACCATCCGGCCGGGGTTCGCCGAGACGGCCGAGGGACGCTACTGGGCGACGCTCGACCGCGCGCTGGGCCGAACCCCCGAGGGGCGGGTGAAGTCGCTCCAGGTGCTGGCGAGCTGGGATCTGCGCCCGCGCTTCCCGGAGCTACGCCGCCTGTCGCTGCCGACCCTGGTAATCGTGGGCGCCAACGAGCCGCAGAAGACGATCGAGCTAGCCTACGAGTGGCACCTCCAGTACGGGAACAGCGAGTTCATCATACTGCCGGAAACCCACCATGCCGCCGCCATCGAGAACCCGGTCGGCTGGAACCGAGCCGTGCATGGCTTCCTGCGGAGGCATGGCTTCTAACAGCTGGCTGGCGTGCCCGTCTGGCTGAAGGCGTGGATCGGCTCCTGCAGATCGTCCCGCACTGCCCACCACGGTGACAACCACCGTGAACTACGGTACACGTCCGTCCAATCGAAGGGTAACCCGCGCGTGCCGACACGCGGCCCGCTGCGTCACGTGCCGCGCTTCCGTCGCCAGGCCTCGTACTCGAGGCGCGCCTCTTCGGTGAGTGGATAGTACTTGCGGAGGTCTCCGCCGGCAGCCAGCATCTCACGGGAGAACTCCTCCCACTCGGCGTGTGCCGTCGCCTCCTCGAGCACCTTCGGGGCCAGCGCGGCGGGAATCACGACCGCGCCGTCGTCGTCGGCGATGATAATATCGCCTGGCAGCACCAGCCGCTCGCCACAGGCGATGGGCACATTCACCGCGAACGGAACGATATCGGTCTGGGTATGGAAGTTGGGCGTGACCCCGCGTAGCCAGAGGCCGAGACCGAGGCCCTTGACCTTCGGGTAGTCGCGGATGCAGCCGTCGATGACGACACCGATGCCGCCTCTGGCCTTGAAGTAGGTCAGCATCATCTCGCCGAAGACGCCGCTGCCCATATGGCCGCGCGCGTCGACCACCACCACGTCGCCCGGCTGGGCGCGGTAGAGGACGTGGCGATGGAGCTGGCGCTCCGGATCAGCGTATTCCTCGAGGCCGTAGATGTCCTCACGCTTTGGCATGAATTGCAACGTGAGCGCGGGCCCGACCACCTTCGTGCCAGGCGTCCAGCAGGTGAGACCGCGCAGATGCGAGTCGCGGATGCCCAGGCGGTTCAATACGCCTGTCGCGGTTGCGCTGCTGACCTGCCCGAGCGCAGCGATCAGCTCCCTGTCAGGCCGCTGGATATCGCGGATCTCGAACATCGTTTCTCCTCCTGGACACCACCGGACACCTCAAAACTCGCCAAGATAGCCTCCTCGTCCTCGAACGCCAAAGGCCTGGTCTCCCTCCGAAAGGTACGTCTGCGCAGCCGGCCTGTCGAGGTCGACACTGAAGCCGGCCGCGTCCTACATCTGGAGGGAGAACCGTGCCCTCTCTGCCCGAGAGCGCCTCCCAGATCCGGCAGCACATTGCCAGGGGCCGAAGCAGCTCACCACAAGTCGTCCCGCCTTTGCCGGCCTGCGCCGCACAGATCCTCAGCCGCCCGCTGGCACCCCGCTGGCCTGAGTGAAGGCCCGGATCAGTGCCAGCAGGTCCTCCTGTGACCAGCTCCCCGGTTCGGCCTCCAGGACCACCAGATGGTAGCGGCGCCGGCTATCGTCCCAGACCGCCGCCTGCGGCCAGCCGTGCTCGGCATCTGCCTGCCAGCAGACCGGCCCGGTGCCCTGGAAGTCCTCGACGCACTCCGTCGCTCCGGCCAGCTCCAGCGGCCCTGGCCCGGATAGGCCGACGCTGAGCCGGATAACGAGCGACTCGTGCCACAACGCCAGCCGCACCTGGTCTGGGCCAGCGCGGAACGCCGAGAGAACGACGAGCCCGCGCGGCAGGCTCTCTGGAGGTGGCAGCGGGAGCACCTCGTCCGGTGTGCCAGCGATTGCCTGGAAGACGATGACCTGCTGAAAGTCGGCACCATCGACCTGGATGGCATAGCAGCCAGGGCCGGAAAGGGTGATCGCCGTCGGCCAGGACGTCCACCCGGCCTCGTCGCGGGTTGCCTGCCCTTCGATCGCCGGCGGTAGGAACAGCTCGTCCGTTGCCTCGCTCGACCCCTCGCTGGCTAGGCGGAGCGTGCTGGAGCCGTCGAGCTGGCGACCGCGGATCAGCAGCGGCCCGCTGTAGTCAGGGCTGACGAACCAGGAGGACTTGAAGCGATAGGTGCCGTCCTCCTGCTCCGCTACCAGGGGGCCACCGAGATTGACCACACCATCGGGACCGATCGGCAAGTAGACGGGTCCTTCGCCGATCGCCAGGCCGAACGCCCAGGGTGACCTCGGGCACTCACCGTCTGCCGAAAGCTCAGGCAGGCGGAGCGGACGCTGTCGCAGTGCCCCCTCGAGCACTGCCGCGGGGCTCTCCGGCAAGACGTTGGAGGCGGAGTCGCCGATGCCCAGTGCGAGAATCTCCCGGTCCGGGCAGGAGAGTCGAAGCTGGACCAGCACCGGGCGGGCCAGCAAGTCTTGTGCCTGTCGAAGCAGAGCCATGGTCACCGAGACCTGCTCGCCGCCAGTGCTGGTAGTGCCCAACGAGCGGATATCGACGAACTCCAGCGGCTCCAGCCTCTCCCCTCGCTCGTGGCGCTGAGCGACATAGCGCAGGAAGTCTTCAGGCGAGGTCGCAAAGGTGCCGGTGGCAACCCCAGCCTCATCCCGGGCCACCACGGCATACCAAGACGATGGCAAGGGCTCGCCAGTGCTCGGGAAGAGGCGGCGAAGACGTTCCAGCTCTCCCAGATTAAAGGACGAGAGGTACTCGTCAATGAGCTGGCTCACCTCCTCGACGGAGCACCCGGGCGGCAGGCCGGCTGGAGTCAACGACGGAGTCGGCATCGGATTGATCGGCGGGGTGGGAGCCGAGGCCGGCGTGGCCGTCGCGATCGCAGGTGGAGTCACTATCGGCGACTGCGCGGGAGGGCGAGCGCCTGGCTCCGTCTCGTCCCTGCGCGAGCAGGCGGCGAGCGTGATGATGAACACGACGAGCGCGAGGATGATCCGAGCTTGGCTGGCCACGCGTACCTCCGGACAACGCTTGCAGCATGACCTGCCAGGCGACAGCCTACTATATACGCCTTGCAGGGGACTCGTCCCAGCCAGATCGGCGTACAGTGGTATCTTGGAGTAGCTGAGCAGGCCTGAAGACAAATGGCTGCCTCGCTCCCGGAGGAAGAGAAGCCTGCCCTGGATGGAGCAGGTCCGAGGGGCCGATCGGGCGAAGCGCGTCACTCCCTACGAGAGCGTCCGTCGTAGCCAGCTCGGTCACCGGAACACCGGGCGGACCACTGTCCCCAGCCATACCGTGCAGGCCAGGGAATGGCTTTCGGGTGTGTCGTCCGAAACCCGTCGTCCGCGGCCTAACTCACGGGTGAATCCAGACCAGCGTCCCGATCGGCGCCCAGTTATACATCCACTCCGCTGCTCCCAGCGGCAGGTTGACACAGCCGTGACTCATCACTCTCCCGAAGTTGTTATGCCAGTACGCGCCGTGGATAGCATAGCCTCGATAGAAGTACATCGTGTGCGGCACATTGGGCAAGTCATAGTAATCGATACCTGGCGTGCCGCCACGCATGTGCTCGTACCGCAACTTCGTGTAGATCCGGTAGGTGCCCGGCGGCGTCGCGTACTGGGGCAGACCGGTCGAGACGTAGGTCCCGAAGACCAGCCGGTCGTGCTCCCAGGCGCGCAGGTACTGGTCCGAGAGGTCCACCTCGATCCACTTCGGCTCGTGGACCGGTGCGCCCGGCAGCGGTGACCTGACAGTGGCTGGACCGAGGGGTTGCCAGAGACCTGGGTCGTGGTTTGGGACACCGGGGGATGGGGGCAGCGGTGCGCGATCGACCCCGGCACGCTCCGCAGCGAGGGTTCCCAGGTGGCCGAGCTGGACCTCGTAGGGCGTGCCGGCATGCTCCGGGTGGTACTCGAAGCGAACGCGTTCAAAGTACTGCACCGTGAGCCCGCCCTCGGTGAACTCCTCGCTGATCGGAAACCCGAAGATCCACATTCCGCCGCGCTGCTCCCAGTAGGCCCGGAAGCCGTTGCACAGCCGGTGTCCTGTCTCCGGGTAGAACGTGCAGTTAGCGTCGCTATCCGCTTTGACCCACCGGAAAGCCAGCGTGCCGGAGCGGCTCTCGGTGAGCTCGGCTCCCAGACGCCGGAGCTGCACCTTCCAGCCATCGGGCGCGTCAGAGTGCCACTCGAACACCGCGCGCTCGAAGTACTGGACGGTGACGCCGTGCTCGGCTAACTCCTCGGTGATCGGGTAGCCGAAGATCGCGAGGCCACCGTTGTGCCGCCAGTAATCGAGAAAACCATAGCTGAGGTAGTGACCGGTCTCCGGAAAGTAGACGCGGTTGGGCCCGCTGTCGTGCCCGGCCTGTGCGAGATCAGGTGTGCCGAGCGCAAGCGCAACCAGCGCGAGCATCGCTAGCAACACCCGATACCTCATGGTACCTCCTGTCCAGAGTCGCTCGAACCCCGCCGCGGAGAGCGCGCCAGCACGTGCGTCGTCGTGCTCGATCGCTCGAGAGACCGTCGGAACCGCCTTAACCGCACCATTGGTAGACCACGGTTGGGATGACGCTCGCACTGGCACCTGATCCGCTTCTCTCTACCGAGCGTTCTCCTCTCGATGATTGGGTTACGGCACGGCTATTTTCGCCCGGCTCGGGCGGGCTGTCAAGCAGCAGTAGCCAGCCGGGTACCGGCGTCTGAACGCCGGGTTCCACGCCTCTCTGCCTGGTTCAAGCTGGACCGTACACGTGCGGCCCGTTATGAAATACGCCGGGGCCTCGCGAGAGGTTCCCGCCCGGCGGCTTCATCGCTTCCTGTGGGGTATTGTCGCCACCCCTGGCGCCGCTCTCCGTAACAGCCCAGCGTGGTAGAGGAAAGCCGGCCGCGATCGCGCGAGCGGCAACGAGCGCTCGCCAGTGTCCAGTGCGGGGTGCAACAACAGGTCTACCGGTGGCTCCGGTGCCGCTCGTGCGGCGTCCTGCTGCTAGCTCGCTGCGCGTTCAGGAGCGGACGTGCCCGGCTTGACCAGCGGCAACCTCTCCCGGCAGAGAGGGCACTCGGCGGCGTCCCAGCTCGCGATCTCGAGCCGGGCCAGCGCGATGAGCGGGACACCGAGCTCCACCGGGGCGGTACTCCGATCGACCAGCATGGCCACGCCTAGAACGACGACGGGGTATCCCTGTAGTGCTGCCAGCGTCTCGCGCACCGAGCCGCCGGTCGTGAGGATGTCATCGACGACTAGCACCCGCGCGCCTTCGGAGAAGGTCGTGCCCCGGCGGAACACGCGCTGAGCCGCCCCGGCCTCGGCCCGCTCGGCGTAGGCCGCGAGGGCGCCGAGCTGCCGGGCGACCTCATAGGCCAGCAGGATGCCGCCGGTGGTCGGCCCGGCGACAATGTCGATGTCCCGCCAGGGCAGCCGGCGGATCAGCTCAGCGCAGGCGGCTTCGACCAACTTCGGCCGGCGCAGCAGCTCGAACTTCTCCACGTAGCGGTCGCTGTGCCGGCCGGAGGCGAGCAGGAAATGCCCGCTCTGAAGCGCGCTGATTTCCTCGAGCACTCGCTCCAGGACAAACTCGCTCATCGTACGCACCTCCCGCGTCGCCGGTCGCGTGCCGGGGAGCTGCCTGGCGATCAGGGAAGAAAGAAGAAGCCGAGCCCGAGAGCGATGTAGACCACCAGGAGCTGCGCTCCCTCCAGCCAGTTCGATTCCCCATCCGCTGCGATGAGCGAGGTGATGAGCGCCGCACCGACCAGGGCGATCAACTCGTACATGTTGAACACCAGCGTCATCGGCTGGCCGAGCGCGAGACTCCCGAAGACCAGCAGTGGCGCTACCAGCAGCGCGATTTGCAGGCTCGATCCATAGGCGATGCCCAGGCTGAGATCCATCTTGTTATCGGCTGCCACTTGAACGGCAACGAAGTGCTCGGCGACGTTGCCGACCAGCGGGATCAGCATCACCCCGAGGAAGAACTCGGAGACGCCGGTGGCGGCAATGACCGGCTCGACCGCAGCAACCAGCAGCTCGCTCATGATCACGACACCGATCGTTGACGCGATGAGGACCGCCAGTGCGGTCTTCGTGCGCCAGTGGACGCTGGCCTCCTCGGCAGGGGCCGCATGCGGTACCTCTCGCTGATGCCGTATGCTGTACAGCAAATAGAGCCCGTAGATGACGATCAGCACCGTCGAGACGGTCAGGCTCAGGAACTCCACCGAGGCCCCCTGGATCGGTTGGGGGCCTAGTATGAACAGCCCGGGGATAACCAGGACGATCACCGCCAGCGTCATCATGGTAGCGGAGACGCCGGCGATGTGGGGATTGAACCGCTGGCGGCCGTGCCGCAGGCCGCCAACGAGCAGGCTGGCGCCGAGGATGAGCAGCAGGTTACCCAGGATCGAGCCCGAGATGCTGGCCTTGACCAGCTCCGGCAAACCGGCCCGGATGCCAGCGAAGGCTATGATCAGCTCCGCGGCGTTGCCGAGCGTCGAGTTCAACAGCGCGCCGACCCACGCCCCAGCGTGCGCCGCCAGTGCCTCGGTCGCCCGGCCCAGGAGGGCAGCCAGCGGGATCAGTGCCCCCGCCGAGGCGAGCAGCACCAGGATCGGGCTGGCGTGCAGCAGCTCGAGCACGATCGCCAGCGGAACCAGCGCGAGTAGCGGCAGGATCCAGCGCACGGCGACTGTCCTCAGCCGGCGACCGGGGCCGGTGCGGGTTGGCGATACAGCGGCAGCGGCTGGACCGTGAATGTGTCACCCCCCGTGCTGGCGGCCCGGACGATAGCCCTCGCTGTATCCAAGGAGGTGATGCAGGGAATGCCGCGCTCGACTGCGGCCCGCCGGATCTTGAAGCCGTCCTGGATCGTATGGTCGTCTCGGCCCGGCGTATTGATGACCGCCCGTACCGTACCGTCGAGGATCACGTCCAGGACGTTGGGCGAGCCCTGGCCGATGCGCTTGGGCACCATCTGCACCGGGAGCCCATGACGCTCGATGGCCGCTGCCGTCCCCTCGGTCGCATAGATCTGATGACCCATCTGCACCAGTGTCTCGACGATATCCATCGCGGCGGCCTTGTCCTGGTCGGCCAAACTCACCAGCACCCCGCACCGCGGCGGCAGCGCCAGCCCGGCCGCCAGCAACGCCTTGTAGAGGGCCGGTGCGAAACTGCGATCGATCCCCATCGCCTCGCCGGTGGACTTCATCTCCGGTCCTAAATGGACCTCGACCCCCCGCAGCTTGGACATCGAGAAGACCGGTGCCTTGACCGCCACCAGCGGCTGGCGTGGCCAGAGGCCACCCTGGTATCCCTGCTCGAGCAGGGAGCGCCCGAGCAGCACGTTGGTCGCTACCGGAACCATCGGCACGCCCGTCACCTTGCTCAGGAACGGCACCGTCCGGCTGGCACGGGGGTTAACCTCCAGCACGTAGATGCGACCCCGATGGATCACGAACTGGATGTTGATGAGCCCGACCGCCCCCATGGCGAGCGCGATGCGGGTGGTGTACTCGACCAGCGTGTCCACCTCGGACGGGTCGAGGTGGACGCCGGGGTAGACGGCGAAGCTATCGCCGGAGTGCACGCCTGCGCGCTCGATGTGCTCCATCACGCCGGGGATCAGCACCTCCTGCCCGTCGCAGATGGCGTCGACCTCGACCTCCTTGCCCTCGAGGTACTTGTCGATCAGCACCGGCCGGCCGTTGGCGAAGGCGCCCGAGGTCAGCAGGTAGCGCTCGAGGTACTCCGGCCCGTGCACCACCTCCATGGCGCGCCCGCCGAGCACGTAGGATGGCCGGACGAGCACCGGGTAGCCGATCCGCTGGGCTGCCTCCATCGCCTCCGGTAAGGTGGTCACGCCGGTGCCCGGTGGCTGGGGGATGCCGAGCTCGGCCAGGAACCGCTCAAACCGGCGACGATCCTCCGCGATGTCGATCACCTCGTCCGAGGTGCCCAGGATCGGCACGCCCAGCCGGGCCAGCGGCTGCGCCAGGTTGATCGCCGTCTGCCCGCCGAACTGGAGGATCACCGGCGGCAGCGCGGCGGAGTCCTCGCCTCCGGCCTCGTGGCGCAGGACCTCGTAGACGCTCTCCTCGTCCAGCGGCTCGACGTAGAGCCGGTCCGAGGCATCGAAGTCGGTCGAAACCGTCTCCGGGTTGTTGTTGAGCATGATGGCAGCGACACCGGCATCATGGAGCGCCTGGGCGGCCTTGACGCTGCAGTAGTCGAACTCGATCCCCTGGCCGATCCGGATCGGCCCGGAGCCGATCACCACCGCCTTGTGGCCCGGCAGCGGCGTCGCCTCGTCCTCGTCCTCGTACGTGCTGTAGAAGTACGGCGTGGCAGCTTCGAACTCGGCTGCACAGGTGTCAACCATCTTGTAGACCGGCGTGAAGCCGGCCTGCTGGCGTCGTCGCCGGATCTCCTCGACCGGGATGCCGCTGAGCGCGCTCAGCGTGCGGTCGGCGAAGCCGGCTCGCTTGGCCTCCCAGAGCAGCTCGTCGCTCAACGGCTCCTGGGCGATCCGCCGCTCCAGGCAGACGATCCGGCGGAGCTTGCGGGTAAACCAGGGGTCGATCCCGCTCAGCTCGCTGAGCTCCTCAGGCGTGTAGCCCCGTCGAAGTGCGGCCGCCAGCGCCCAGAGCCGGAGGTCGTTGGGCCGCCGCACGGAGTCGAGCAGCCGCTCGGGATCGTTCCAGGCCGGGTCTTCCCAGAGCAGGTCGCGCTGGTCAGTCTCCAGCGAGCGCACCGCCTTCTGCAGGGCGGCCTCGAAGGAGCGATCGATCGCCATCACCTCGCCGGTGGCCTTCATCTGGCTGCCCAGCGTGCGGTCGGCCTGGCGGAACTTGTCGAAGGGCCAGCGCGGGATCTTGAC
>BEIC01000099.1 GCA_002898875.1 bacterium HR26 | reverse complement strand
ACCTCGGAGAAATCCCGCAGCACCGCAACGTCGCTCAGAATCTTGAGGCACGTACCCGCTTCGATCCGGCAGCACGCTGGCTGAGGGTCGAACCGTTTTCCCATGTTCTCGGCTGGCGCGTTGGTCGTGCCGGCGCCGCAGCGCGGATTTCGGGCGGCTGGCCGGTCGCCCTGCTCACCAGCGGGCCGGCCAGCATACTGAGTGCGGGACGTCAGCTGTATGCCCGGCCAAGCCAGACGATGGAAGCGGACACGGCACACACAGTGAGTGCCCCACCGGTACGCCGGGTCTTGACACGTTCTCGATTCTCGATTACGATCATCGATAATCGGTTATCGGTTTTGGCTGGGCGCTCTTCGAGCAGTTGCCCCCTGCCCGGCACGCACCGGGCAGGGGCAGGTCGACGTGATCGACGCGGCTGGAGGCGCGGTGAGCTGGAACCAGTTCGTCACGGTGACCCTCAACGGCCTGACGCTGGCTGCGCTCTACTTCCTGGTGGCGGTCGGCTTCACCCTGATCTTCGGCCTGATGCGGGTCGTCAACCTCGCGCACGGCTCGCTCTACCTCTTCGGCGGGTACGTGGGCTGGACGGTGGCCGACCGCACCGGGAGCTGGATCCTTGGCGCCCTGGCGGCAGCCGCCGTGGCCGCGGTCGCCGGTTTGGCCCTCCAGCAGGCGCTCCTGCGGCCGATTCAGGGGCAGGACCTCCGCGAGGCTCTCGTCACCATCGGGGTCTCGATCGTGGCCGCCGACTTGATGCTGGCCCAATGGGGCGGCTTCACCTACGGCTTCTCCCCGCCGGGAGCGATCAGCGGTGGTGCTCGCCTGCCGGTACTCGACATCGGCTACCCGAAATACCGACTGTTCATCCTGGCCTTCGCCGTGGTCGTCGGCCTGGCTCTCTGGCTCCTGCTCACCCGCACCCGGCTCGGCATCACTATCCGGGCCGCCATCGATGACCGTGACATGGTCTCGGCTGTCGGGATCAATGTGCAGCGCCTGTTCGCCCTGATGTTCGCCTTCGGCGCCGGGCTGGCCGGGCTGGCTGGGGTAGTCGGTGGCTCGGCGCTCTCGATCGCCTCTGGCGAGGATGCCCGCTACTTGCTGGCCTCGCTGATCGTGGTGATCGTCGGCGGCATGGGGAGCCTAGCCGGCACGGCTGTCGCCTCGCTGCTGGTGGCGCTGGTGGAGCAGTACAGCCTGGCTCTCTTCCCCACCTACGCGGCGATCGTCAGCTTCCTGCTGATGGTGGTCGTGCTTGCGCTGCGCCCCCAGGGGCTCTTTGGGAGGCCGGCATGAGCGCGCTGGCTTCGACTCGCACCGTGCTGACGATCCTGGTGCTCGGGCTGCTAGCGACGTTCCCGCTCTGGGGCAGCGCCTACTTCGTGGGGCGGGTGTTCAGCCCTGCGCTCTTCTTCGGCATCGCCGCGCTCAGCCTCGCTTTCCTGGCCGGCTACGGGGGGATGATCTCGCTCGCCCAGATGACGATCTTCGGTCTGGCCGGATACGGCTACGGCGTGCTCACCGTCACCCACGGTCAGCCATGGTGGGTCGGGGTGGTTGGCGGGCTCGCGGTGGCGACGCTGGCCGCCTTCCTCTTCGGGCTGGTCGCAGTACGCACGCAGGGCATCTACTTCCTGATGATCACCCTGGCGCTTGGGATGGTCGTCTACGCGCTGGCCAACCAGAACCGCTCCGTCTTCGGCGGGCACACCGGCATCCTCGGCATCCGGGCTCCGGAGCTCGGTGGCCACCTGTTGACCGAGCGGGCGCTCTTCTACGAGGTCTGCCTCGCGGCGGCGCTAGCGAGCTACCTCGGCGTGCGGTACCTCTTGCGGACGCCGTTCGGCCTCGCCCTCCAGGCGGTACGCGACAACCCCCGGCGGCTCACCGCGCTCGGCTACCACGTGGCACTGCACCGGCTGGCGGCCTTCACCCTCGCCGGGTTCCTGGCCGGGGTCGGTGGGCTGCTCGGCGTCTGGTACAACGGCGCTGTCTCCCCTACCGCCATCGACGTCACCCGGCTGATCAACGTGCTGGTGATGGCGGTGATCGGCGGGCTGGCCTCCGTCGAGGGGGCGTTCCTGGGCGCCCTCGCCTTCATCCTGGTGACGAACTTCGCCAGTTCGTTCACCGAGCGCTTCAACACCGTCATCGGGCTTACCTTCCTGGCCATCGTGCTCTTCTCGCCGGAAGGGCTGAGCGGGCTGGTCGCTCGTCCTGTCGCCCTGCTCCGACGGTGGAGCGGCAGGCGGTGGCGAGCGCGCGATGAGCTGGATGTGCGGCAGGCAGTTAGTCGGCAGGACGAGTGAGAGGAGGAGAGTCCCATGCTCGATGGACATCGCTCAAAGCGGTTGAGCCGGCGCGAGCTTCTGCGCCGGGCCGGGCGGCTGGGATTGACGGTGCCGGTCGTCTCGGCGCTGCTTGCCGCCTGCGCACGCGAGGAGGCGGCGCCGACCACGGCGCCGGCCGCAGCTTCGCCGGCCGCGACCCCGGCAGCCACGCCGACGGCGGCCGCCGCCCAAACTCCCGCAGCCGCGGCCTCGCCCACGGTCACGGTCGGCCCGGCAGCCGGTGAGATCGTCATCGGCGTGCTGGCCACGCTCGAGGGGGCGTTCGCACTCTTCGGTGAGGACGGCGTGCGCGGCGTCGAGATGGCGATCGCGGAGTTCGGCGGTGAGATCGGCGGCAAGAAGCTCCGCATCGTGAAGGAGAGCACCGACGCGACGCCGCAGGTCGCGCGCGAGAAGGCGCGCAAGCTGATCGAGCAGGATCGGGTCGACCTCATCGTCGGACCGCTCTCCGGCGACGAGGGGCTAGCGATCCGCGACTACGCCAAGACGGTGCCGGACAAGACGTTCGTCAACGGCACCTCGGCAGCCCAGGACACGACGCTGCGCGATCCGGCTCCGAACTTCTTCCGCTTTTCGACGGACGGCGTGCAGTGGATGGCAGGGCTGGGCACTTACTGTTACCAGGAGAAGGGTTACCGGCGCGTGGCCACGCTTGGGGAGGACTACTCCTACCCCTATAGCCAGGTCGCCGGCTTCCTGCTCGAGTTCTGCCGGCTCGGCGGCGAGGTCGCGGCTCAGTTCTGGGTGCCGATCGGCACGCGGGACTACAGCTCGGTCATCAGCTCGATGCCGACGGACATCGACGCGATCTACGTGATCCTCGGTGGCTCCGACGCGGTCAACTTCCTCCAGGCCTACGCGGACTTCGGCGGCCAGGCCGCCCTGATCGGCGGGAGCTCTACCATCGACCAGAACGTGCTGGAGGCGAGAGGGAATATCCGGCAGCGGGTGATCGGCATCCCCGGCGCCGGGCCAGTGGCCGCCGACAACCCGGACCAGGCTTGGCAGGACTGGGTCAAGGCCTACAAGGAGCAGTTCCCGCAAGGGCTCACCACGCCGTCGCTCTTCGCCTGGGGCTACTACGTCAACGCCAAGGGGCTGCTCCTGGGGCTGCAAGAGGTCGACGGCGACCTGAGCGACGGCCAGAAGAAGCTGCAGGCGGCGCTGGCCAAGGTCGAGTTCGACGGCCCGACCGGGCACATCAAGCTCGACAAGAACCGCCAGGCCATCGCGAACAACTACGTAACCGAGGTGGCCGAGGGGCCAGACGGCAACCTGTACAATAAGCTGGTCACGGTCGTCGAAGGCGTGAACCAGACGCTCGGCTTGCCCGAGGAGCAGTATCTGGCCCTCGGATCGTTCACGCGCGACAACCCGAAGTGCGAGGACATCCACCGCGTCTTCGGTTCCTAGAGGCGAGCGGCGCTCGATGGTCACCGTGCAGGTCGCACCGGCGCAAGCGATCGGCCACGCCCTGGAGCTCCAGGGCGTGAGCCGCCGCTTCGGCGGGCTGCGGGCCGTCCAGGACGTCTCGCTCAGCCTGGCCCCCGGTGAGCGCCGGGCGATCATCGGGCCAAACGGGGCCGGCAAGACAACGCTCTTCAACGTCATCGCTGGCGACCTGCGGCCAACCAGCGGGACCATCCGGTTTTACGGCGACGACATCACGCACCTGCCGCCATACGAGCGCATCCGCCGCGGCATCGCCCGCACCTACCAGACGCCGCTCGTCTTCCCGCGGCTCAGCGTGCTCGACAACCTCTACCTCGCGGTGCGCGGGGTTCGGCCCTGGCGGATGAGCCTGCGCCGCCCGCGCGCGGGCGATCCCGAGATGGTTCGGGCGCAGCAGCTCTCCGAGCAGGTGGGGCTCGGCGACGCGATCCACGCGCTGGCCGGCGCGCTCGCTCACGGCCAGCAGCGGCAGCTCGAGCTGGGGATGGCGCTGGCGGCGAACCCTAAGCTCCTGCTGCTCGACGAGCCCGCCGCTGGCCTGTCGCCCGGCGAGCGCGAGCTGCTCGCCGGCTTGCTCCTGGCGCTCGACCCGGGGATGACGATTCTGCTGGTCGAGCACGATATGGACGTGGCCTTCCGCGTAGCCCGGCAGGTGACGGTGATGCATGAGGGGCGGGTGATCGCGGAGGGCACGCCGGAAGAGATCAGCGCCGATGAGCTGGTGCAACAAGTCTACCTGGGATCGCGCCATGGCTAGCCTGCTGCGTTCGGCAGACCATGCCGCAGCGATCGAGCTCCGGGAAATCGACCGCGGTGTGAGAAGGGTGTGGCCGTGACTGACCACCTGCTGGAGATCCGCGATCTCCACGCCTACTACGGCCAGAGCCACATCCTGCAGGGCGTGAACCTGACGCTTGGCCGCGAGCCGCTCGCGCTGCTCGGCCGCAACGGCATGGGCAAGACGACGCTGTGCCAGGCGCTGGTCGGATTTCTCCCCTCGGTGCGGGGCTCGGCTTGCTTCGAAGGCCAGGAGCTGATCGGCCGGCGGCCGCACGAGATCGCGGCCGCCGGGGTGGGCTATGTCCCGCAGGGGCGGCGGATCTTCCCCTCCCTCACCGTGGAGGAGCATCTCCGGCTAGTCTTCCGGCGATCCGGGGTCGGCCGGGACGGGTGGACGCCGGAGCGCATCTTCGATCTCTTCCCGCGACTGGCCGAGCGGCGGCGACACCGGGCCGGAGCGCTCTCCGGCGGCGAGCAGCAGATGCTGGCGATCGGCCGCGCGCTGCTCACCAATCCCCGTCTGCTGATCATGGATGAGCCGTCGGAGGGGCTGGCACCGGTGATCGTCGAGCACCTGATCGAGGTGCTGCGGGGACTCTCATCCCAGGGCCTGGCGATGCTGGTGGTGGAGCAGCGGCTGGCCGTGGCGACAGCGCTCGCCGAGCGCGTCGCGATCATGGTGACCGGGCGGATCGTGCTGGAGACGACCGCGGCGGCGCTGCTCGCCGACCCGGCGATCCAGCAGCAATACCTGGGCGTGAGCCCCCGGCGCGAGGTGGCCTGAGTTCCGGGCTGGAGGGTCAGGCATGGCGATCGTCGTCTTGCTGGGCACGCTCGACACCAAGGGAGCCGAGTACGACTACCTGCGGGCGCGCGTGCGCGAGGCCGGCTGCGAGGTAATCTTGATCGACGCTGGGGTGCTGGGCCGGCCGCTCGCGACGCCCGACATTTCTCGCGAGGAAGTGGCGCGCGCGGCCGGCGCCGACGTCGCTGAGCTGGCTGCTCGTGGCGACCGGGGAGCCGCGATCGAGACGATGGCTGCCGGCGCGACCGCGATCGTGCTCGACCTGTTCCGGCAGGGGCGGCTGCACGGGATCTTGGCGTTGGGCGGTTCAGGCGGCTCGGCGCTGGCGACGCAGGCAATGCGCGCGTTACCGGTTGGCGTCCCCAAGCTGATGGTCTCCACGCTCGCCTCTGGCGACACGCGCCCCTACGTCGGCGCCAGTGACCTCGCCATGCTGTATCCGGTCGTCGATATCGCCGGCATTAACCGGATCTCCGAGCGCATCCTGACGAACGCCGCGGCCGCCATCGCCGGCATGGCGCGGGCCTACGAGCCGTTCCGGCCCAGCGCCGCGAGCAAGCCGCTGATCGGCGCGACCATGTTCGGGGTGACGACGCCCTGCGTGACGGAGGCGCGCCGGCAGCTGGAAGAGCGCGGCTACGAGGTGCTGGTCTTCCACGCCACCGGCACCGGCGGCCAGGCGATGGAGACGCTCGTCGAGGCCGGCTACCTGGCCGGCGTGCTCGACATCACCACGACCGAACTGGCCGATGAGCTGGTGGGGGGCGTGCTCTCGGCCGGCCCCCAGCGCCTGGAGGCCGCCGGGCGAGCCGGGGTGCCGCAGGTGGTCTCGCTGGGAGCGCTGGACATGGTCAACTTCGGGCCGATCGACACCGTTCCGGAGCGCTTCCGCGGGCGTACCCTCTACAAGCACAACCCCACGGTGACCTTGATGCGCACCACGCCGGAGGAGTGCGCCGAGCTGGGGCGGATCATCGCCCAGAAGCTCAACCAGGCGCGCGGCCCGCTGGCCGTCTTCATCCCGCGTCGCGGCGTCTCGCTGATCTCCCGGGAGGGCGGTCCCTTCTACGACCCGGAGGCCGACCGGGCGCTGATCGAGGGCCTGAAGGCCAACTTGCGGCCCGAGATCGAGGTCCATGAGTGGGATACCGACATCAACGATCCTGCCTTTGCGCGGGCGATGGCGGAGCGCCTGGATGCGCTGATCCGGGCTCAGGCGGCGGCAGGAGCGGAGGTGCAGGGATGAGCTGGAGACCGATGACGCGGGCGGACGCGCTGGCCCGGTTGCGCGCGACCGTCGCCTCCGGGGGCGTGATCATCGGGGCTGGTGCCGGGACCGGGCTCTCGGCGAAGTGTGCCGAGGCGGGTGGCGCCGACCTGATCATCATCTACAACTCCGGCCGCTACCGGATGGCCGGACGCGGCTCCCTGGCCGGCCTGATGCCCTACGGCGACGCGAATGCGATCGTGGTCGAGATGGCGGCGGAGGTGCTGCCGATCGTGAAGGAGACGCCGGTCTTGGCCGGGGTGTGCGGCACCGATCCGTTCCGGTTGATGCCGGTCTTCCTGCGCCAGCTCAAGGAGATGGGCTTCGTCGGAGTGCAGAACTTCCCCACCGTCGGCCTGATCGACGGGGTGTTCCGCCAGAACCTCGAGGAGACCGGCATGGGCTTCGACCTGGAGATCGAGATGATCCGGCAGGCCCACGAGCTCGACCTCTTGACCGCGCCCTACGTGTTCGACCCCGAGCAGGCGCGGGCGATGGCGGAGGCCGGGGCCGACGTGCTGGTGCCGCACCTCGGGCTGACGACCAAAGGGATGATCGGGGCGAAGACGGCGGTGACCCTCGATGAGGGGGTCGAGCGCGTGCAGGCGATGTGCGACGCTGCCAGAGCAGTCAACCCGGAGATCCTGGTGCTCTGCCACGGCGGGCCGATCGCCGAGCCGGAGGATGTGCAGTACGTGCTGGAGCGCACCCGGGGCGTGGTCGGGTTCTTCGGCGCCTCCAGCGTCGAGCGGTTGCCGACCGAGCGGGCGATGACCGAGAACATGCAGCGGTTCAAGGGCCTGCGCCGGCCGGCTTAACCGCCGGGGCAACCCTTCGGCAGTCGCAGGGCATGGCAACGTAGCGCAGCTTATTCTATACAATCGATTGATGTGTGACTCGGTGTGAGCTCTTGGAGGGCGTATGGCCACAGGATCACGGCGCGGGACCGCTTCGCCGGGGGCCGGGATACGAGCGAACCGGCGGCCGATTGCTCGCCGGGTGCTCCGTGACGAGATCAAGGAGTACCTGATCGAGGCGATTCTCCAAGGTGTGTTCAAACCAGGCGATCGGATCGTCGAGACCCGGATCGCCCAGGAGCTAGGCGTCAGCCAGACGCCGGTGCGCGAGGCACTACGCGACCTGGAGATGCTCGGCTTCGTCGTCAGCTCCCCCTTCCGCGGCGCCCAGGTTCGGGAGTTCACCGATGAGGAATTGGTCGAGATCTACCCGATCCGCGCCGCGATCGAAGGGGTGGCAGCGCGCGCCGCTGCCCAGCGGATCACCGCCCAGCAGATCCTCCAACTGGAGGAGCAGATCGACCGCATGCGCGAGGCATCGGCGGCCGGCGACGAGGCGACCGCGATCGAGGCGGACGTCGCTTTCCACCGGATCATCGTCGAGGCGTCCGGCAACCGGCTGCTCCAGCAGTTCTGGACGAGCTTGAGCCTGGCGACCACGACGTACCTGACCTTCACGGCGGTCAAGCGCGCGCTCGGCGGGCTGGCCGAGCGCCACGAGCCGGTGCTCGAGGCGCTGCGCGCTCGGGACCCCGAGCTGGCCGAGCAGGTGATGCGTCGCCACATCGAGGAACCGGGCCGCTGGGTGCTCCAGGCATTAAAGGGTGTGCAGGCGGAGGAAGAAGCGCGGTAGGGGCGCGGCGTGCCGCGCGCTTGCCAGGTGAAGGAGAGCAGGATGGGGGCGCGACTGATCGATCTGAGCATGCCGGTACACAACGACATGCTCACCTTCCCACGGATCGCCAAGCCGAAACTCGAGATGTTCGAGACGTGGGAAGAGTTCGCCGAGAACATCGGCGCCGCCAAGTACGGCGCCACCTGGCTCACTGCCAGCTACAAGATCGAGCTGAGCGACCACGTCGGCACGCACATCGATGCCCGCAAGCACCTCGTCGCCGAGGCACCCGGCCCTGAGGGTATCCCGCTCGAGTACTGCTACGGCGATGGCGTGCTGCTCGACTTTCGCCACAAAGAGAAAGGAGCCGGCATCACCGCCGCCGAGGTGCAGGAAGCGCTCGACAAGATCGGCTACCGCTTGAAGCCTCTGGATATCGTGTTGATCTGGACCGGTGCCGGTGCCTACCAGGACGACCAGCGCTACCTGACCGACCACTGCGGGATGACCCGCGAGGCAACGCTCTGGCTCATCGATCAGGGCATCAAGGTGATGGGCATCGATGCGATCACCTTCGACCCGCCGGTCTGGGCCATGTTCGAACGCAAGCAGTTCTGGGAAGCTCATCTCGTGATGCAGGAGCGGGAGTACTACCACATCGAAAACATGACCAATTTCGAGCAGATCCCCGCCCCCTTCGGCTTCAAGGTGGCAGCCTTCCCCATTAAGTGGGTCGGGACGACCGCGGCCCCGGTGCGGGCGGTCGCGATCGTCGAGGAGTAGCGCCGATGGGTTCGGTCGCGATCCGCCCGTTGATCCACTGGTTCGGCGATCCTGCCTGTGCCGAGGTGCGGCTCGCCGGAGGGAAGGGGGCCAGCCTGAGCCGGATGGCCTCCGCCGGTCTCCCGGTGCCACCCGGCTTCGTCGTCAGCGCGACGGCGTTCGCGCGCTTCCTCGATGAGCACGGGGTGACCGGGCGGATCCTCGGGGTGTTGGAACGCGTGGACCCGGCCAGCAGGGC
>BEIC01000098.1 GCA_002898875.1 bacterium HR26 | reverse complement strand
ATGGCGACTACCAGCGCCGCTCCGAAGAGCACGGCACCGATCACGCCGCCGGCCGACGGCGCCGCCCGCACGCGAAACGGCCTCGACTGTGGCGGACCGCCCGCCATAATCTCTGCCCCTCCAGGATGCGCCTCCGCCGAACCAGTGCTGCATGCCTATCATGATTCGACACAGCGCAGCCAGCGTCAACCGCACCCGGGTCGCTATCACCGCCGGCGCGTTCGGCCACCAGCCTACGGCGTTGGGCTCGCCGCCGGCGTCGGCTCCGCAGCTGGGGTAGTCGGCGTCGGGCTCGGCACGGGCGTCGGGGTCGGCGGCGCGTTCGGCGGCGGCATGAACGGCGGCGTCTCCGGCGTCGGCAGCGGCTGGAGCCCGGCCCGCCAGGAGATCTCCGAGTTCTCGCGCTGTTTCTCTAACCAGGTGTTGAAGGCGCGCTGGCGCAGCGCCTGGAGCATCTCGACCGTCAGCGGCCGGTCGTCCTCACGCTCGAGCACTGCGATGATGTGCCAGCCGTACTGCGTCTTGACGGGATCGCTGATCTCCCCCGGCTGGAGGCTGAAGGCGACGTCGTCGAAGGCTTCCGGCATGTAGCCGCGCGGGAACCAGCCGAGGTCACCGCCGTTCGGCGCTGTCGTGGAGTCGATGCTCCGCTGGCGAGCGAGCTCGGCGAAGTCGGCTCCGTTCCGCAGCTCCTCAACGGTCGAGCGCGCTGTGTCCTCGGTCGCCAGCAGGATATGCGCCGCATGAACCTGCTCGGCCCGCAGCGGAATCTGTTCCTCTAGCACGCGCTGGACCTTCTCGCGGGTGAGGAGCGGCCCGACGAAGAGGCGCCGGAAGTCGGCAAGCGACATCCCGGCGCGCTCAAGCACCTGTCGCTGGTACTCGCCGACGCCCGCCGTCGCGGTCGCGCGGAGGTCGCCGGGGCTCAGCGTCGCCGTCGGCATGATCGTCGGGGTCGGCGACGCGGCGGGGCTCGGCGTCTCGGCCGGCGCCGGCGTCACGGGCGCCGGAGTCTGGAGATCAACCGTCGGCTCGATCGCCGGGGTCGTCGTGCCGGTTGGGGTCTCCGTGCTTGCCGGCGTCGGTGTGGGCGTGGCCGCGGCCGTGGCCGTCGCCGTGGCCCAGGCAGCCGCCGTTGGGTCGACGCCGAGCGTGGGGGTCGGGCTGGCCAACGGGCCAGGGGCGAAGAGCTGGGTGAGATACTCGTCCAGCTCGGCATCGGTGACGTTCACGCCGAGCTCCGGGGCTCGCTGTACCACGATCAGGTTCTCGATCATCTGGTCGAGCGTCGATTCGTTGACCGGGTCCTCCTCGACCGTTGGGAGTTGTTGCTCGGCCTGATCTGCCAGTTGCTGGTACTGGACGCTCTGCTGGCCGGTCGTCAGGGTCGCGAGTTGCCGGTACTGGCTGATCTGGTTGAGCAGTTCGAGCCTGCGGACTTTCCAGTAATCCTGCCGGGTGATCTGCTCGCCGTTGACCACGACCAGGACTTGACGAGGCAGATAGAGGTACTGGTAGACGGCGCCGACTCCGAGGAGGAGCAGGACGAAAACGATCGCCACCGCGGCGACAGCGACGACGATACGCTGCTGAATTTGCTCTCGCTCGCGTCGAGAGAGCCGACGTCCTGGCGCTACCGGCCGAACAGGCCAACGCAGCCACCGCCGGACGTGCTCGCGCATTGCTCCCATCTCCTCCACGCACAGCGACGACGCGGTCGGTCGGAGCACACCGTGGCCGCGTCGTCACCGCGCTATAGCATTACGCAGACGTGCCGGCGCCGGTCGAGCTGCTGCGCGATGTCACCGCAGCCACCCGCTCGCTCACCCGACGAACGGCAGGAGCGCGATATGGCGCGCTCGCTTGATCGCCCTGGCGAGCTGCCGCTGGTGCTTCGCGCAGACCCCTGTGGTCCGGCGCGGCTCGATCTTCGCCCTTGGGGAGATATACCGGCGCAGCCGGCCGATGTCCTTGTAATCGACGACCGCGATGCCGTCCATGCAGAACGCGCAGACCTTGCGGCGTGGATAGTAGCGGGCGCCAGCGGCGCGTCGACGCGCAGGCTCCTCTGCAGCAGCCTGAGCGCTCGGCTGTGCTTCCTCCTCAGTCGCCTCAGCTTCGGTCTGGATTTCCTCTTCAGTCATACCTCTCTACTCCATCCATCCCGTTCACTTGCCGGTCTTACCTGAGAGACGCGGCGTTAGAAGGGCACATCGTCGAACTCGTCGTCGCCGGAGATCTCCTTCGGCAGCTCGGACTCGTCGGGCTCGGGTGTCTCCGGGCCGGCCTGCTCCTCGGGCCGCGCCGAGAGCATGATGATGTCGTTGGCGATGACCTCGACGGCCGTCCGCTCCACGCCATCGTTCCCGGTGAAGCGCCGGATCTGGAGCCGGCCGTCGACGTAGACACGCATCCCGCGCTTGAGATACTGGTCGGCGAATTCCGCCAAGCGGTTCCAGCAGATGACGCGGAACCAATCCGTCTCCTCGATCCACTGCCCGTCCTGGCCACGTCGCCGCCGGTTGACCGCTAGGCTGAACTCGGTGACCGGGGCCCCACTGGGGGTGTAGCGCATCTCGGCGTCGCGACCGAGATGTCCGATGAGCTGAATGCGGTTCAAGCCTCGTGACATGCTGCCTCCTTACAGGCCCCGGGCTTCACCACGTCCCGGACAAAGCGCTTGTGTCACAATGACCGTCACTCGTCCAGACGAACCATCAAGTGGCGGATTACCTGTTCGTTGAGGCGCAACTCCCGCTCGATATCGCGGGTCCCGGCCGGTGGGCAGGTGAAATGGTAGAGCACGTAGATCGCGTCCTGGAACTTCTGGATCGGATAGGCCAGCCGCCGCCTGCCCCATGGCGTATCTCGCTTGATATTGGTGACTGTGCCACCGGCCTCCTGGATCAGGGAGGAGACGCGCTCAATCGCCCCGTCGAGGCCATTCTCCGCCAGGTCAGGCCGGAAAAGCACCATCAGCTCGTAAGGTCGAGGCTCAGGTTGATAGCGCGGCAACGAGTCCTCCTTTCCTCGGGCTTGCGCTGGACGCATCCACAGGCCGTTGCCATACCTGGGCGGCCACAGCGCAGAAAGGTACACAACATCTAACCAGCCGGTACCTCCGAGCTGGCATCCCCGCCAGTATAGCAAACGGCTGGGAACCTGAGCGACCGCCGATCGGGCGCGATCTAGCCTGCCAGCACCGGCCATCCGGATAACACTGCTCGCCGGTGCTCGCAGGCCGCTCCGCTGTGTTGCGCCGATCGGGGGCAACCCCAGCCCGGATCGATGCAAAGAGGATTCATGGGCGCCGCCTGCGCGGGCGGTGCGAAGAAACGGGGAAGGGGCGAAGGCGCACCGACCCGACGACTACGCAGCGCGCGCCTCTGGCTGGGCCTCGAACTGGGGCACCATCGCCGGGCGGCGCGCCTGGCTGATGATCCAATCGACGATGACGGCAACGAGCGAACCGACGGCCGCGCTGATCAGGTGCAGGCCGCCGAACTCGGGATCGAAGGCCAGTACGCGTGCCAGGAGTAGCTCACCGACCCAGATCCCGAGGAAGGGATACGCCGCTACCCGCCAGACCCGCTCAGGCAAGCGGCCCGGCAGGAGATCGTACCAGAGAACGCCGAAGCTGTAGGCCAGCGCCAGCATCAGGAGAAAGGTTCCGAATTCCATGGCCCGACCTCCTTCCACACCCGTAGCGCCCTCGCCCCTTCGTCCATCGTTGTCTATCATCTTCCAGCACAAAAAGTATACCACAAATCGACTCACTCGTGTTATGGCGAGTGTGCTCGCGAGGGACCGCGGTCGACCATGCTCCGGTCGCGGCCCCCACCTGAGGATTGGTGCAGGCGGGGGAACCCCTCAGCGTTTCAGCGTTGCCAGCTTCTCGCCGAGCTTCCTATACTGACCGCCAAGGATCCGGCCAGGCGAGGACGCCCAGCGAAGGAGTGAACGACGGTGCGGATCCCCTCTCCGGGAGCCTGGGTCTTGCGGCTGGCCCTCACCTTCGTGCTGATCGCAGCCGGCTGCCGCGGCATATCTGTTACCCCCGCACCGAGCCCGTCGGCGACGGCACCCCAGCCTCCGGTGACTCCCACTGCCGCCCCGGAAATGCCCACGTCGACCCCAGCCGAGGAGAGCCCGGCGCACGGCGGCACGCTGGTCATCGGCGTGCCGGCGGAGCCCGATGTGCTGAACTTCTCCCTAACCCGCCAGCCGGTCAGCTACTGGATCCTGAGCTGCCTCGACGCCCGCTTGATCCGGATACGCGATGACAACACGCTCGAGCCGCAGCTCCTCGTTGACGTGCCCTCGGTCGATAACGGCGGGATCTCGCAGGACGGGCGCACCTACACGCTCCGGTTTCGTCCCGACCTTAAGTGGTCGGACGGTGAGCCATTGGATGGCCGTGACTTTCTCTTCACCTGGCAGCTCCTCACGAACCCGAGTTACCCCGCCAACAGCCGTGCCGGCTGGGAGCTCATCCAGTCGGTGGAGCTCAGCGATGACTACCTGACGGTCACCGTGCACCTCGAGCGCCCAGCCGCATCGTTCCTAGAGGACGTGCTCGTCGGCATCGGGGAACGGCCTGGGGGCTTTTTACTGCCGGCGCACGCGCTTGGCGACCTGCCTCCCGCGGAGATCGCCGAGTCGGACTACGCCGGTACCGGCCACGTCAGCAGCGGTCCCTTCGTGGTCGCAGAATGGCAGCCGGGCAAACAACTCACGCTCGAGCGGAACCCGCTGTTCGAGGCAAACGAGGTTCACCTCGACCGGATCGTGTTCCGCTTTCTGCCCGACGAGCGGGAGCTGTTGACCCAGCTCGTGTCGGGCGAGATCGATCTCGCGGCCGGTTTGCCGGAGTGGTCGATCGCCGAGCTGCACGCCCAACCGGAGCTCGCAACGCTCGTCACGCCGCGTGGTGGAGCGGTCGCGTCACTCGTGATCAATCTCAACGACCCAGCGTCGCTCAGCCGCCCCCACCCGATCCTCAGCGATCTGAAGGTGCGCCAGGCGCTCCTGTTCGGCTTCAATCGCACACGGCTCGTCGAAGATCTCTTGCTGGGCTCGGTTCCGGTCGCGACATCGCTGCTCGACCACTCGCTGTGGCACGCCGAGCCGGCGGCAACTGCGGCATTCAATCCCCAGCGCGCTCGGCGCTTGCTCGACGAGGCAGGCTGGCATGCCGGTCCGGACGGCATCCGGGTGCGCGATGGCGAGGCACTCCAGCTCACCCTCGCTGTGGACGCGAACCCCGAGCGCGACCTCGCGCTCAAGCGGCAGATCGCAACCGCATTCGCTGACGATATGCGGGCTATCGGGGTCGACATCCGTGTGGTCCCCCTCACCACCCCGGCTTCAGAACGGGAGTACGACCTCCTCCTCTGCTGGTGCAATCGACGCCTCACCCCGAGCGATCTGTACGCCTGGTTCAGCAGCGAAAGCATCCCCTCGGGCGAGAAGCCCGGTGGAGAGAACGTCATGGGGTATCGCAGCGAGGTTGTCGATCAGCTCCTCACCCAGCAGTCTGTGGCGGTCGACCACGCGGCGAGGCTCAAGATCCTCGCGATGCTCCAGCAGCAGATCGACCAGGACCTCCCGGTCCTCCCGATCTACACCCACGTCGACGTCGTCGCCGGGCGCACGCATGTGAAGGGGCTCGCACCCGGCCCGATGACCGGCATCTGGTGGAATCCCGAGAGCTGGTGGGTCAGTCCGCAAGAGGCTACGCCTTGACGGGCGCACCGGCTGAGCGATCGGTACCCCGAGGAGTCGGCCGCTTGCCAGAGCTCGCCTCCGGCACCACGTGCACGGCAGCCCCCTCGTCTGCGATGTCCAGGATTGCGATCTCGGCGGAGATGCGATGCCGCTCGACGACTCCTGCGAGCTGCTGGCGCACCGCCTCTGCCGAGTCCGGTGCCACCAGCGCCAGCACGGAAGGCCCAGACCCGCTGAGACAGGCCCCATAAGCTCCCCCCAGCCGAGCGGCTGCGATCGCGTCGACCAGGTATGGGTAGAGATTCGCCCGGTACGGCTGGTGCAGGTCATCTGCCATTGCCTCGCTGAGCAGTGCGAACTGGCCGGTACTGAGCGCCAGTACCAGGAGAGCACACCGCGCAGCCGTCGCGATGGCGACCTGGCGGGTGACCTGATCTGGCAGTACGGCGCGCGCCTCGCTGGTGTAGCCTGGCTGATCAGGGATCAGGAGGACCGCCTGCAAAGGGGCAGCGATCGGCACCTGCCGGGCCAGCGGCCCGGCCTGGCCCTGGAGTGCCAGCACGGCCCCGCCGTAGAGCGCCGCCGTCACGTTATCCCCATGCCCCTCGAGCTGCCAGGCCAGTCGCCAGATCCCCTCCTTGGTGAGGGGGGTTCCCAGCAGCACGTTCGCCGCCAGCAAGCCACCGACGATCGCGGCGGCGGAACTACCGAGCCCGCGCGCCACTGGGATCGTGGACTCGACCGCGATGCGGCACCCTGGCAACCGCTTTCCCACCAGCCGCGCCAGCGCCTGCATCGCCTCGAGGACCAAGTTCCGCCCATCGCCGAGCTCGCGGGTGGACAGCACCTCGATCTGACGGCGCCCGGTGGGCTCGACCGTCACCGTGAGATAGCGGCTCAACGCGATCGCCAGCGCGTCAAAGCCCGGTCCCAGATTCGCGCTCGACGCCGGGACGCGAACACTAAGCCACATCGCTGAGCACTCCTCGCAGGGCAGCCATGGTCGGCTCGACGGTCACCGGCCGGTTCGCCAGGGGTCGGCGCTCTGCGCCCGGACCCAGGTGGTAGTCCATCACCGTGTCGGGGTCCTTCAGGAGGTGACCGGTTAGCAACGCGACGACGCTCTGGCCAGGAGCGATCACGCCAGACCGCACCAGCTTGCGCACCCCGGCCACCGAGGCCGCCGAGGCCGGCTCGCAGCCGATCCCAGCTCGATCCACACGCGCCTTCGCTTCCAGGATCTCATCGTCGGTGACGATCTCGACGAGGCCATCGGTCTCCTGGATTGCTCGGCGCGCCCGAGCGTAGCTCACCGGGTTGCCGATCCGGATCGCGCTTGCCACCGTCTCCGCAGGCTCAGGCGAGAAGGTGGTGAAGCCGCTTCGATAGGCACGGTAGAACGGCGAGGCTCCCTCCGCCTGGATCACCGCCAGGCGCGGCCGGCACCGGATGAGGCCGGCGGCTTCGAGCTCCACGATCGCCAGGCCGAAGGCAGCCGTGTTGCCCAGATTCCCTCCCGGGAGCACGATCCAGTCCGGCGGCTCCCAGCGAAGCTGGTGCAGAAGTTCGATGACGATCGTCTTCTGGCCGGCCAGCCGGAAGGGATTGATCGAGTTCAGGAGATAGAGCCCGAGCTCCTGGCTCGCCTCCTGCACCAGCCGCATGGCCGAGTCGAAGTCGCCCCGTACTTGCACGATCCTGGCCCCATAGGCAATCGCCTGGCCCAGTTTCGCGGCCGAGATCTTGCCCTCCGGCAGGAAGACCACCGCCGGGAGCCCAGCCATCGCCGCGTAGGCGGCCACCGAGGCCGAGGTGTTCCCGGTGGAGGCGCAGGCCACGACGCGCGCGCCGACTGCCCGCGCATGGCTGGAGGCCACGGTCATCCCTCGGTCCTTGAAAGAGCCCGTCGGGTTCTCACCCTCGTGCTTTAAGATGAGATGTTCGCAGCCCGTCCAGGACGAGAGGGATGGTGCTGCATAGAGGTTTGTATTCCCCTCCGGCCGGGTGACGATCTGCTCTGGCGACAGAGGGGGGAGGAATTCCCGATAGCGCCAGACACCGCTCCGATCGAGCGGGTGGAGGCTGTTGCGCCGGCGATCGTAGATGCTGGGGTCGATCGACCCGGGGAGGGGGAAGACAAGCTCGGGCAAGCCACCGCACCCGCAGCGTCCTGGTGACCTGTCTGCCGGCAAGATTCGGCCGCAGGTGTCGCAGACCAGGTGCATGGACCCACCATCGGCCATGTCCGGATCCACGACGTCCCCTCCGAAGCGACCGGCGCCAGCTCCACGCACGAGCCCACGTTCCTAGGTGTACATGCGCCGCGGATCCAGCGCGTCGCGGAGCCCGTCACCCACATAGTTGATGCTCAGCACAGTGAGGAAGATCGCCAACCCAGGGAAGAGCACCATCCAGGGTGCGAAGCTCATCCAGTCTTTGGCATCGAACAGCATGCGTCCCCACGTCGGGATATCCGGCGGGAATCCCAGGCCGAGGAACGAGAGTGATGACTCGGTAATGATGGCCTGCGCGACGCCGAGCGTGGCCGCGACGATGACGGGGCTCAGGGTGTTGGGCAGGATATGCTTCATGATAATTGACCCGGTGCCGACGCCGATCGCGTGCGCGGCCTCGATGAACTCCTTCTCCTTGATCGAGAGGAAGGAGGCGCGTACCAGCCTCGCGACCGGCATCCAGTTCAGCCCCCCGATCACGACGACGATCAGGATGAACATGCCGACCTCGACGCCGAACGTCGCCGACATGCGGTCGCGGAACAGGTATGTCACCAGGAGGAGGAGGGGGAGGCTGGGCAGCGAGATGAAGAGATCGGTGAGCCGCATGAGCGCCGAGTCGAGAAAGCCACCGAAGTAGCCGGCGATGGCCCCGATCAGCGTTCCCAGGGTGATCGCCACCAGCATCGCGACCACGCCCACCGCGATCGAGATGCGACCGCCCCAGAGGACACGCGCGAAGATATCATGGCCCAGGTCGGTGGTGCCGAACGGGTGATCGAGCGACGGAGGCAGCATCGACTGGGACATGTCGAAATAGTTCCACTTGATCGGCCAGAGGAATGGCCCGATCAGGGTCGCCAGTGCAATGATGATCAGGACCACGCTCCCAGCCATCGCAAGCCGGTGATGACGGAATTGCCGCCAGGCGTCACTCCAGAGGGAGCGCGGTTTCTTCGTTCGCAAGCCGGCCAGCGCCTCGACGCTGACCGCCGGTGCCGCTGCCGGTTGCACCCGCCGCCCTGTTGCTTCCGACATCTGCTGTCCCTCCCTCTGACCCTGGCGACGCCGTGCCCTACTCGTACTTGATCCGCGGATCGAGCACGCCGTAGAGCACGTCGGCGATCAGGTTGAAGAGCACAACCAACGCCGAGAAGATGATGGTGATCGCCATGATCACCGGCGTGTCGTTGTCGTTGATCGCCGTGATCAACAGCGAGCCCATTCCAGGTACGCGGAAGATCTGCTCGGTGATCACCGCGCCGGTGAAGATCCCGGGGATACTCAGCGCGATGATCGTCACCACCGGGATCAAGGCGTTGCGGAGCGCATGGCGGCCGATCACCGTCAGCTCGCTCAAGCCCTTGGC
>BEIC01000097.1 GCA_002898875.1 bacterium HR26 | reverse complement strand
CTGTGCGACGGGGAGTTCGTGCACGAGGGGCCGGAGAACGCGGGCGTGATGGTGAGCATGGGGCCGACGGCAGTGGTGCGAGTGGAGGGGATCAACCTGGTGCTGACCTCGCGCAAGACCGCGCCGGGGGATTTGCAGCAGCTCAAATCGGTCGGGATCGACCCAACGCGGCAGAAGATCCTCGTGGTCAAGGCGGCCGTGCGCTGGCGCGGGGGATATGCGCCGATCACGAAGCACTCGATCGACGTGGACACGCCGGGACTGGGAAGCGTGGATCTCTCACGCTTCCCCTTCCAGCACCTCCGGCGGCCGATCTACCCGCTCGACGAGGTCGTGGAGCCGCAGTACGTGCGGTGGACGGCGAGCTCGACAGGCAACGTGCGACGGGATCCTAGGGCTGTGAGGAGCGTGTGAGAGGAGGAGAAGGATGCGACCGGTCAATGTCTACACCGCTGAGCCACGCCATCGTGTCACGCGACGAGACCTGCTCAAGCGTGCGCTACTGCTCGGCATCACGCTGTCGTCGAGTGGCACATTGCTGGCTGCGTGCCGACGAGAGCCAGCAGCCGCTCCCACGCCAGCGCCCCCAGCGCCAGCGACGCCTGCACCGGCGACGCCGGCTCCTGCAGGGACGCCCCAGGTCGGCGCTGCGCCGGTCGTCACCCTCGATTTCACCATTTGGACATTCGACCGCGAGAGCGTGCAGGGATACATCGAGGGCTGGCAGGAAGCCAATGGCGGCAAGTACACCGCCCGCCTCAGCGATATCGACTGGGGCCAGTACCACGACACCATGGTGGCGAACTTCGTGGCCGGGAACATGCCGGACATTATGTATGTGTCCGATCACTGGTTGGCTGAGTGGGCTTCTGCCGGCTGGCTGGTGCCGTTGAAGGACGTCTTCCCCGCCGAGGAGGTGGACAAGCTTGCGGAGGGCATGTTCCCCTACGCCATCGCGGGGATGACCTTCGAAGACCAGCTCTACGGTCTTCCCTACTACGCCGATCCGATCGGCTTCATCTACAACACTCGGCACTACAAGGAAGCCGGCATCGACAAGGATCCGGAGACTTGGGACGACGTGCTGGAGCATGCTCGAACCATCAAGCAGAAGGGTATCGCGCAGTACCCGATCGGATTCGGGTGGTCCCAGGACGAGCCGTTCTCGATCGAGGTCGTCACGGCGATGCTCATGTCCCGGGGCGAGGAGTTCTTCGACGATAACCTCGATCCCACGTTCCTGAAGCCGAACAGCACGCTCGAGCAGCATATCCGCTGGGTGAAGACGGCACTGGACGAAGGGTTGATGAACCCGGAGTCTCTCCAGCGAGACGGCGTGGCCGACGGGCAGGCCATGATGGCCGGCGTCCAGACGTACGGGATGACCCGAGCCTCGGGGATGGCCCAGTGGCAGACCTCGACCGAGTCGGCCGAGGCGGGAAACTTCAAGCTCATCCCCAACCCGGGCGAGACGCACCAGACGCTGGGCTTCGTCCGATTCTACGGCGTGACCAAGAAGCTGGCCGAGCGCGACCAGACGGCCAAAGAGGCCGGGTGGTCCTTCATGTACTACTTCGCCGGCCCAGGTCCGAACGGTGACTGGCCGGTTGTCAAGGCCTGGGTTCGCAAGTGGGGCCTGGGCTTCGGCCCGATGGAGCTGTTCCAGGACCCCGAGGTGCGGGAGCTCTTCGGCAAGTGGACGGATGTCGACGTCCTGGAGCAGATCGCTAAGACCGCGCGTGCCCGCAAGCTCACGCCGTGGTACCCAAGTTGGGATGTCTTCACGCGCGCCGAGCTACAGCGCGCTTATCTGGGCCAGGTGTCGGTAGAGGAGGCGATCAAGAACATCGCCGATCAGTGGGAGCAGCTTCGCAAGGAGTTCGAGGGCTGATCGCAGCCGGGGGCCGGCGAATACCGGCCCCCGGCCGGTTTGAACCCGACTTCAGGAGCGCAATGACCAGTCGATCCTGGCGATCTGAGGATGTCAGGTGTTCGTGTAGGAGATCGCGTATCCATGCCCGGGTCAGGCGTTCAAGTACCGCCGATCGCGCTAGGTAGCCGCCGGCCACGGTGGACGAGCGCGTCCGTCCAGCGACACCTGTTCGCTTATCTGTCGCTGCTGCCGGCCACGATCATCGTGGCACTCTTTACCCTATATCCGACGCTCTACTCGCTGAACCTCGCGCTACACCAGTACCATCTGCTCCGGCCGGGGCGTCACCCGTTCGTAGGGGCACGCAACTTCGTCGAAGCGCTGAGCACGCCTGGCCTCTACAGCTCGCTGCTCGTGACGCTCCAGTTCACCGCCATGAGCGTCGCCGGAACGGCCGTGCTCGGCACCTTGATCGCCCTGCTGCTGAACCAGCCGTTCCGGCTGGCTCGGGTGCTGCAAGTCGCGATCCTGATTCCCTGGGCCATTCCGGCGGTCATGGCGGGTATCATCTGGCGCTGGGTGTTCCGGGGAGATGTCGGCGTCCTGAACGGCCTGCTCTACTCCCTGGGCCTGATCGACAGCTATCGCTCGTTTCTCGGCGACCCGATAACCGCCAAGCTGGCGCTGGTCGTCGCCCACCTGTGGAAGCACCTCCCATTGGCGACCATCCTCTTGCTGGCCACGCTCCAGGTCATCCCTCGCGAGCTGTACGACGCGGCCAAGCTGGACGGAGCCGGAACGTGGCAACTCTTTCGCTCGATCACCTTCCCATTCCTCAAGCCGACGCTGGCGGTGGTCCTGATCTTCGACACCATCGTGGCGTTCACAACCTTCGACCTGGTGTTCGCGATGACCGGCGGTGGACCCGCCAACGCTACGACGCTGATTGCCTGGTACATCTACAACGAGATCTTCACCAACTTGAACCTGGGAAGAGGAGCCGCGCTCGCCTTTCTGGTCGCGCTGCTTACTCTGGTGATAGCGCTCGTGTATCTCCGGGCTCTACGCACGGAGCGCCTGTACCGCGAAGGATGAGTGTCGAGGGCACCTGACGGAGGAGGCTGAGACGTGTCGATCAGGAAGCGAGTCCTGCTCCACGGGGCCGCGGTGCTCTTGCTCTTCTGGTTTCTTGGACCGATCCTCTGGCTCGTCAGCGCGAGCTTCCAGCTCGATAACGAGCTGTTCTCCGTGCCCCCGCACTGGATCCCGCACAACCCCACGCTCGACAACTACACGTTCTTGATCACCCGGGAACCCCCACCTGTCTACCAGGGAGCCGAAATGGGCCGCCGTGCCTCCGGAGAGGCTCTATCCGCCATCCCCGCGCTCCAGAATAGTCTGGTCGTCGCCGGAAGTGTGATGGTGCTGAACCTGGCGTTGAGCGCGCTGGCTGCCTACCCGTTTAGCCGGTTGCGCTTCGCCGGGAAGGACTTCGTTCTCGGTTTCATCGTGACCAGCCGGCTGATCCCCGCGATCGCGGTTGGTATTCCCTTCTTCGCCATCGTCCAACGGCTCGGGCTCCTCGACACGAAGCTGGCCTTGATCCTGGTCTACCTCGCGTTCACCTTGCCCTTCACGATCTGGTTCCTGATCAAGTACTTCGACTTCGTGCCACCGGAGATCGAAGAGGCCGCCATGGTGGACGGCTGTGGTCGCCTGCAGGCCCTTCTGCGTATCGTGTTGCCGCTCAGCCTACCCGGGCTGGCCGCGACTGGGGCATTCGCCTTCATGCTGGCGTACAGCGAGTTTCTGTTCGCCGTCCTGCTCACGAGGACGATGGCATCAAAGACGGTCCCTGTCGTGCTGTCGGCGGCAGCTATCAACTTCGACGTCAGCTATGCTCTGGCCTCGACAGCGGTCGTCATCGCGATCCTGCCGCCGATCGCACTGGCGCTGCTCTTCCGGAACTACGTCCTGCGCGGCCTGAGCACCGCCTTCGGGCAGTAGCGCCTCGATCGCTCGCCGTCAGGCAAAGGGGCGAAGCGGCTTGAGGGTACTGGAACACCCGTGATACTGCTCTCGTCCCGAAAACGCTGCCCGCCTCGCACTGACGTGAACGCCTGGCCCGCGCCTGCTGGGTGTTGTCGGGCTCGCCTCGCAGCGCAATTCAGGGTACCATGCTTCGTTGAGAACTCATGCCGTATGCTCATCCCACGAGGAGGCCAGGCCCCTGTCCGCCTTGCCTCTTCGATACGAGCTAGTTTGCTCATCAGCGTCCGATGACCGCAGCGGCCCCGAGAGGGCGAGCGGCATTGGTGAGGCGATACACACGAGGCTAGAGCCGTACCACGTGATGCCCGTGTGGGCGTGTCGACCAGCGGGATGGAGGGAATTATGGCGGAGACGCATCCGTTCCGGTTGCGCCCAGACGAGGTGGCAGAGCGAGCGCGCAAGTTCTTCGGCTCGGGCGGGTTAGGGCTGCAGCTCGTCAGCAACGAGGCCGGCCGGCTCCGGTTCGAGGACGCCCGCGGCTTCGTCGAGCTGGACATTCGAGCCGATGCCAATAACCAGTCCCGGGTGACGTTCCAGTACGAGGGCTTTGAGCGCGAAGTCCACGAGTTCCGGCGCAAGCTCGCCAAGCAGGCGGCCGAGGAGACCCGCTCATCGGAGTAGGGCACGCACGGCCACCTGGCCTCAGCAGCAGGGTTCCTGAGCAAACGGAGACGGGGCAGGCAGCATCGCCTGCCCCGTCTCCAGCCTGTGCTTCAGGCGTGGCCTAGTAGATCTCGAGGTAGCGCTCGAGCTCCCAGGGCGTCACGTACTGCCGGAAAGCGTCCCAGTCGCGCTTCTGCGCCTCGACCAGGCGCTCGAAGACGTGCTCGCCCAGCGCCTCCCGAATCACCTCGTCGCGCTCGAGCTCGGCAATGGCCTCGCCCAGCGTCGATGGCAGCACACCGACGTTGCGCCGCCGGAGGTCCTCCTCGGTGAAGTGATAGACGTTCTCCTCGATCGGCTCCGGCAGCGGCAGCTCGCGCTCGATGCCGTCCAGCCCCGCAGCCAGCATGACCGCGTAGGCGAGATACGGGTTCGCCGACGGATCCGGGCAGCGCAGCTCGATCCGGGTCGCCTGCAGCCGCCCGGCGCGCACCGCCGGCACCCGGATCAGGGCCGAGCGGTTCTGCCGTGCCCAGCTGATGTAGACGGGTGCCTCGTAGCCGGGCACCAGCCGCTTGTAGGAGTTCACCAGCGGCGCCAGCACTGCGCACATGCCACGCGCATGGTAGAGCTGCCCGGCGATGAACCGCTTGGCGACCTCCGACAGCCCGTAGGGGTCACTCGTATCGACGAAGGCATTCTCGCCGCTCTCGAGCCAGGCCAGGCTCTGGTGCGTGTGCATGCCGGAGCCGTTGATGCCCTGGATCGGCTTGGGCATGAAGGTGGCGTGCAGGTCGTGCTGCTGCGCCACCGCCTTCAGGGTGTACTTGAAGGTGATGGCGTTGTCAGCGGTCGTGAGCGCGTCGGCATACTCGAAGTCGATCTCATGCTGGCCGACGGCGACCTCGTGGTGGCCGGCCTCGACCTTGATCCCGAACGCCGCGAGCGCCTTGATCATATCCTTGCGGACCGCTGCGGCGAGATCGGTTGTCAGGTCGAAGTAGCCACCCTGGTCGTGCGGGAGCGGCGCGATCCGGCCATTCTCCTTGCGGAAGAGGAAGAACTCGAGCTCCGGCCCGGTGTTGTAGACGAAGCCGAGCTTCGCGGCCCGCTCGAGCTGGCGCAGGAGCACGACGCGGGGATCGCCGGGGAAGAGGTCGCCGTTGGGGTTGTAGACCCAGCAGATGACCCGGGCCGTCGTGCCCGTACCGCGCTCCCAGGGGATGACCGCAAAGGTCGAGAGGTCCGGCATCAGGTACATGTCGCTCTCGGCGATGCGGGCGAACCCCTCGATCGAGGAGCCGTCGAACCACTGTCCCTCTTCGATAATGTGCGGGAAGACATCGATGGGGATAGTCACGTTCTTGACGATCCCCATGATATCGGTGAATTGCAGGCTGACGAACTCGACGCGCTCTTCTTCGGCCCGCGCGAGCACCTCGTCCGCCGTCGGGGCAGGCGCTCGCCGGCCGATCACGCTCGTATCGACGACCAATGGAAGTCTCCTTCGCTGAACCCTACCGTTACCGCCAGTCCACCAATTCGGCCCGGCTGCCCGGTTGGACGATCGCCTTGGGGCTTCCGGGTCCTGTCGTCCGCGCATAAAGTCTACTCCTCGTCCTCACGGTCCCATGCCACCTATCCTTCCCACCCACCGTGTGTCCACGAAACCCTCGAGCGATACGAGTGACCGCCCCGCGCTATACATCGAAGTACAGGTAGAACTCGTATGGGTGCGGCCGGATGTTGACTTCTTGCAGCTCCTTCTCCCGCTTGTGGCGGATCCAGGCCTCGAGGACGTCGCTGGTGAAGACGTCGCCGGCCAGCAACCACTCGTGATCCCGCTCCAGCGCAGCCAGCACGGCGTCGAGCGAGCCGGGCACGCTCTTGACGCCGTTCGCCTGCTCGGGTGGCAGGTTATAGGTATTCACGTCGAGCGGCCCGAACGGCGAGGCGTCGAGCTGGCGCTCGATGCCGTCGAGCCCGGCCAGCAGCATCGCGGCGAATGCCAGGTATGGGTTACAGCTTGGATCGGGCGGGCGGAACTCGACGCGCTTCGTCGCCGCGTTTTCCGGGCCAGTGGCGTACATCGGGATGCGCACGCACGCGCTGCGGTTTCGCTTGGAGAAAGCGATGTTGACCGGTGCCTCGTAGTGCGGCACGAGGCGCTTGTAGGAATTTGTCGTCGGGCTGGTGAGGGCGAGCAGCGCGTCGACGTGTGTCAGGAGCCCAGCGATATAGTGGAGCGCCGTGGCGCTCAGCTCGGCGTAGTGACACTGGGCATAGAACAGGTTAGTCCCGTCGCGCCACAGGCTCTGGTGGGTATGCATGCCGTTGCCGTTGTCCCCGAAGAGCGGCTTGGGCATGAAGGTGGCCGTGCAGCCGTGCTTGCGCGCGACGTTCTTCACCACGTACTTGTACAGCATCACCTTGTCGGCCATCGCGACCAGGGTGTCGCGCCGCATGTCGATTTCGCCCTGGCCGGCGGTGGCGACTTCGTGGTGGTGCATCTCCACCGGCACGCCGATCCGCTCCAGCGTGAGCGCCGCCTCGCTGCGGATGTCCTGGAAGGTATCGTGCGGTGGAACCGGGAAGTACCCCTCCTTGGGCCGGATCTTGTAGCCGAGGTTGGGGATACCATCATCCTGGCCGGTGTTCCAGTACCCCTCGCGGGAGTCGATGGCGTAACCCATCCGGTGGGGCTGGACGTCGTACGCCACGTGGTCGAAGAGGAAGAACTCAATCTCCGGGCCCCAATAGCTCACGTCGGCAATCCCGGTGGCTCTCAGGTAAGCCTCAGCCTTCTGCGCGATGTAGCGGGGATCACGCGAGTAAGGTTCGCCGGTCTCCGGGTCGTACACGTTGCAGATGATCGCGAGCGTCGGCACCGAGCAGAACGGATCAACGAACGCGGTCTTCGGGTCAGGGACGAGGAGCATATCGCTCTCCTCGATCGCCTGGAAGCCGCGGATGCTGCTACCGTCAAATCCGATACCGCGCTCGAAGTCGGCCGCTGAGAGATGAGCGGCAGGCAGCGAAGCATGCTGCCAGGTGCCGGGCAGGTCGGTGAAGCGGAGATCGACGATTTGAACGTTGTGCTCCTGGATGAGCTGGAGCACGTCCTGCGGTGTCGCACATCGACCGTACATCGCGCTCCCCTCCTTCGCTCCTGTGCAACAGCGCACCGAGCGCGCGGCGCCGTTGCCGCGCTTTCCTCAACGGTAGCAGTGATCAAGCGGCAGGCCATCGGTGCCCTGCCTCAATTCCAGCGCGCAGCTTTGTGCGCGATGCACAATATCAGGCCGACACCCTGAGTCTTCGCCAGCGGGCCGCTCATCGCCAGCCAGCGCCTGCAGCCGCATCGGCGACGCGCGGTAGTCGCCGGACCTGGAGTGCCTGGTAGCGGGCGGCTAGCAGGAGCAGGACCATGGCCGGGGCCACCATGGCCGCCGAGGCACCGAGCGTTGCCCGCACCGAGATGTGCAAGCCGATGAGGCCGACCAGAACCGAGAGCCGGCGACTGCGCCGACCTGCGGGGTCGCCGGCAAGTACCTCCGCTCGCTACAGGGCTACTGCGGGAAGCGCGGGCCGGGATCAGCAGCGGGAGCCAGCGGGTGCGAGTGGCACTCACCAGTGGCTCACCCCTGCCTCCGTGTGGCTGGATAGCGCCAACGTCTTCGAACTGCCCAAACAAGAACGATCCCGACGAGCCGCTTCCGCGCCCGGCGCTGCCCTGTCGCGTCCCATTGGCCCGCGGAGCTGGCATCGAGCCAGGCGCCGCGACCTCTGGCGGGGGCCCTCCCGGTTGCCCGGTTGGGCCAGGGCCGGTCAGCTCGCGCTGACCGTCGCGCCGAACCCGAGAGCGATCTCATCGGGACCGCACGTACATACTAGCATACTGCGTGACCAGGTGTCAAGAGCTACAAACTCGACTGGCCGGTTGGCCTCATCTGGTCCCCGCTAGCTGGTGCTGGTCTGCGGCCTATCCCTTCGGGTGGGTGAAAAACCACCCCCTAGGGCGTGGCAAAGCGCTTCGCTGTTCCTCCAGCATCGTTTACGAGAAGTAGACCCACGTCGAGGAGGTGCCCGATGCGCACATCCCTTGTACTTCCAACCCTGGCAGTACTGGCCACCTCGGCGCTGCTGGTCCTCGTAGCTGCCGCATGCGCAGCCCCAAAGCAGGCTGCTCCGACAGGCGAGTCGTCCGAAGTTCGGGTGGTAGCACGCGAGTTCAGCTTCGAACCGGCAATGATCGAGGTTCAGGCCGGTCGTCCGCTCACCTTGATCCTCGAGAACCAGGGCGCGGTCGAGCACGAGATCGAGGTGCACGGGGCAGATATCCACTTGCACGCAGGCCCAGGGCAGACGGTTCGGGGGACCTTTACCATCGCCACCCCCGGAACCTATGAGATGGCATGCGAGATTCCTGGACATAAAGAGGCAGGGATGGTCGGTGAGCTCGTCGTCCGCTGAGCTGGGTTCTCACCCATTCACCGGCACCACACGGGATGACCTCGCCCAGCGGTGGGTATATCCCACTCGAGGCCGTTACACAGCCGGCGCTTGATCCAGCTCACCTCAGCGGAAAGCCTGAACCGTGAACAGAACCACGAGCGCGGCGAGAGCAAACCAGCTCGCGACGACCAGGCCGGCGCCGACCAACCCGATGCCCCGCCCCTGCGCCAGGCGAGCCGCCGCGGCTGCCTGGCTCTCCGCGAGGACCTCTCGAGGGATCATCCGGATCGCCAGCACGACCAGCAGCGGCACCAGGACCAGGTCGTCGAGGTGCCCGAGCACCGGGATGAAGTCCGGGATCAGATCGATCGGGCTGAGGACGTAG
>BEIC01000096.1 GCA_002898875.1 bacterium HR26 | reverse complement strand
ACGGCCCGCGGCGCGAACGATACCGGCCGGCCCAGTTCCCACGGGCTGCCGGTGATCAAGGGGAGGCGGGCGGGATATGGTGCGGATCCACTGACAACCGGTCTCTAGATCCAGGCAGCGCAAGCGAACCTGTCCTGAGGTCCAGTTGCCTCGTGCGCGGAGGGCGAGGGAGCCTTGTCTTTGCGATGGCTCCACCTGTCGGCATGAGGAGATTGAGGAGTTCGTGTTGTGTTCGCGATGACTATGCCGAAAAGTCTTGCATCGCCCGCCGATCCGACGATCGCCGTGTGGGTCGAAGGTCTGACCAAGCGGTTCGTCCACCGGTCGCTGCTGCGCCGGAACGAGCCTCAGGTTGTCACCGCACTGGAAAACGTTACCTTCAGCGTAGAGTGCAGGGAGATCTTCGGCATCCTCGGCGCCAACGGCTCCGGCAAGTCGACGCTCATCCGCGTGCTCTCGACGCTCCTGATCCCCGATGAGGGGACGGCCCGCGTCTTCGGCTACGATGTGGTGCGCGAGGCCGGTGAGGTCAAGCGGCTGATCAACCGCGTCTCGGTCGAGGCCTCGTTCTTCAAGCGGCTCTCGGCGATGGAGAACCTGCTCTACGCCAGCCGGCTCTACGGCCGGCACGGCCGCGGGCTGCGTGCCGACATCATCGCTATCCTCGATCGCCTGGGCATCGCACCCGACCAGGTCAACCAGCCACTGGAGCAGTTCTCGCGGGGCATGCAGCAGAAGGTCGCCATCGCCCGCGCCTTCCTCACCAGCCCGATCCTGCTGCTGCTCGACGAGCCGACGACCGGGCTCGACCCGCGCTCCAAGCGCGACGTCCAGGCGCTGGTCCATCAGCTCCGGTCGGAGCACGATGCCACCATCCTGCTCTGTACGCACGACCTGGACGAGGCGGAGGCGCTCTGCGATCGCATCGCCATCCTCGACCGCGGGCGCCTGGTGGCGGTGGACACCCCCGAGCGGCTCAAGGTGCTGGCCGCTCGGCACGGCGCCAGCTCGCCGTCGCTGGAGGAGGCGTTCCTGGCACTCACCGGGCATGCGCTCGAAGTGGAGCTCGCCGGAGAGCCCGGTTGAACGCTGAACGAGCGCGCTGAGGAGGACTGCGATGACCGTTGATACCATGCGGAAGGTGAGCCCGAGGCGACGCCTCGGGCACGAGGTGAGAGCTGCCTACGCCTTCATCGAGCGCAACCTGTTTCTGGTGCGTCGCTACTGGGGCTGGGAGGTCGCGTTCACCATCTACACCATCGCCTCGTCACTGAGCGTGATGTACATCGGCAAAGCCCAGCAGGCGAACGAGGACTACCTGGTGCTCTACCTGGGTATCGGGACGCTGGTCTGGTCGTACCTGCGCTCGATCTTCTCGATCATCAGCGAGATGATCGCCTGGGAGCGCTGGGAGGGGACGATCGAGTACACGATGATGGCGCCGGTCTCCCGGCTGACCCACCTGCTGGGTGTCTCGATCTTCAGCGTCCTCTATGGCCTGGTTCGGAGCGCCTTGCTGCTCGGCGCGATCGCGCTGCTCTTCGACATCGACCTCGATGGAGCCAACCTGGCCGGGGCCACGCTGGTGCTCGCCGTGGGCAGCCTCAGCTTCATCGGGGTTGGGATGATGGCCGCGGTGCTGCCGCTCCTGTTCACCGAGCGCGGAGCCGAGATGACTTTCGTCATCTCCTCAGTGCTGCTACTGGTGTCCGGCGTCTACTACCCGGTCGCGGTGCTGCCCGGCTGGATGCAGCCTGCTGCCCGCGTCTCGCCCGCCAGCTATGTGCTCGAGGGGATGCGCGCCGCGATCCTGGACGGCGCTCCTTTGACGGCACTGTGGCCGGTGCTCTGGCCCACCTTGCTGATCGGCCTGCTGACCATCCCGGCCGGTGTGCTCGTCTTCTCGGTCGTCGAGCGCTACGCCAAGCGGACGGGGCGCCTCAAGCGCAGCGGGTAGGCCGCGCCATCCGCTGGACTGGCGCGCCGCCCGCCGCTCGGCGACAATGGCTCGGTCAGCAACGACGTGGAGGGGCGAGCATGGAGCAGGCGATGATGCAGCAGCAGGCGCTGAGCGGCGCGACCGAACGGATCGCTCGGTTCATCGAGGCCGGCGAGATTTCCGGTGCCGGCCTGGCGGTGGCGCTCGGAGGCCAGCTGGTCCTGGAGTGGTACGGCGGGGAGGCGGCTCCCAGCCTCCCCGCCGGGCCGGAGACGCTCTGGCCGCTCGCCTCGATTACTAAGCTCTACACCGCGGCGACCATCATGGCGCTCGTCGAGCGGGGCGTCCTCACGCTGGGTACCCCGGTGCGCGCCGTGCTGCCTGAGTTCGACGGCGACGGACGGGAGGCCGTCACTATCCATCACCTGCTCACTCATACCTCGGGCCTGCTCTACGAGCCGGAGGATATGGAGACGCTGCTGCGCCAGCAGCTCCCGCTCGACGAGTTGGTGGAGGCCGCCTTCAGCGAGCCGCTCCAGTTCCAGCCCGGCACGCAGGTCAGCTACAGTGATCTGGGCTACGCGATCGCCGGGATGGCGGCCGAGGAGGCGGCCGGTCGCCCCTTCCCGGCGCTGGTCCGCGAGCTGGTGCTAGAGCCGGCGGGACTGCGCGAGACCTACTTCCCGCTGCCGCCGGACGAGGCCGGCCGGCTGGCACGGGTGACCGGCGCGCTGGCCGAGGGCACGCCGGGCCATATGTACGGGCCAGGCTATGGCCTGCGCCTGGCGCACCCGGCCTGGGGAGTCGTCGCGTCGCTTCCCGACCTGCTCCGCTTCGGCCTGCTCTTCACGCCGCACGCGCCGGTGCGCATCCTCTCCCGGGCTGCCATCCGGGCGATGACCTCCAACCAGGTTGGCCTCGCTGCCGATGGGGGCATCTGGGGGATCGGCTTCGAGCTGGCCGGCGGTCACTTCGGGGAAGGCGATCTGCTCTCCCCCGCCAGCTTCGGCCACAGTGGAGCGACCGGCTGCACGGTCTGGGTCGAGCCGGAAGCCGATCTCGTGCTGGCCTATGTCTCGAACCGCCACCTCAACGCCGGGCGGGAGGCGTTCGTCCGGCGTCTCGCCACCGTCATCAATATGGTGTTGGCCGCGTTGACCTGAAGCGCCGCGTCGAGATCCCCATCGGCCGCAATACGCCTCGGCTGTGCCGGCGAGGCTGCTCAGCGTGCATGGCATACTTGAGCGCTGTCGTCGCGAGGCATCGGGCAGGTTGACCATGCTGCTTTTGACGCTCATCTTCCTGGCGGCGCTCGTTCTGCTGGCGCTGTTCGCCCTGACGGTGACGATCGGGGTAACGCTCACCTCGCTGGTGACTCTGGTCACCGCGCCAGGGCAGTTGCTCCGCCTCCTGCGCGATCGCCGGCTCCGGCGCAACCACGCCCTGGAGCACGCGACCATCAACGTGATCGAGGAGCGCTACGGGCCGAGCCGGCTGACCGGGATGGCCCGGCCCGACGGCTTTTTGATTCGCGGCGGCGCCCCTGCCGGCCTGGTGCTGGAGGCGGCCCAGGAGGCGCTCGAGCGGCTGCGGGCCGGTGAGCGCCGGCTGGCGATCCACCCGCGCTGTGGCACCACGCTGGTGGCTTCGCAGCTCGTCCTGGCGCTCACGTTCCTCGGCGTGCTGCTCCTGACCCGCCAGCTTACGCTCTGGCCCTTCCTGGCCGGTATCCTGGCGGCCGGGCTGCTCGGGCCGCGCCTCAGCCCCTGGCTGCAGCGCTGGGTTACGACCGATGCCCGGGTTGGCTCGCTGGCGATCACCGGGATCGAGGTCCAGCCGTGGTCGGCCCAGCTCGGCTGGGCGGCGCTCGTGATGCCCGGCTCGCTCTTCGTCCGCACCGCGCAAGCCGGGACGCCAGGCGAGGAGGGCGAGGACGAGTCCGGCTACACGGTGGTCATCCGTAATCAAGAAGAGATCCCTGGCGGACGCTACCGCATCCGCTGACCTCTACCGCGATCTCGCGCCAGGGCGTTCGCTCGCCGACGAGCTCATTGCCGAGCGGCGAGAAGAGGTCCGGCGCGCGTCCTCGCGCTGATGGACGAGATCGAAGGTCTGGTCCTGGATGCCTCGGCCTTGCTCGCCTACCTTCAGGGAGAGCCCGGGAGCGAGGTCGTCCAGGCGGCGCTCGCCGCTGGTGCTGTGATCAACATCGTCGACGACGCCGAGGTGCTTTCCCGGCTCGGCGACGCAGGCGAGGAGCCGGCTGCTGCCCATCAGCATCTCCAGGAGCAGGGGCTCATCGGTGGTCTGTTAGAGATCGTACCCCTGACCGAGGACGACGCCGTGGCGATCGCACGGCTGCGTGCCGCCACTCGGGGGCAGGGGCTTTTCCTCGGCGACCGCGCCTGTCTGGCCACCGGCCTCCGCCCCGGACGTGCAGTACCCACCGCCGATCGAAGTTGGGCAGCTGTCGACCCAGGGGTACCCGTCCGCGTGATCCGGCCGTAGCTGGCTGGGCGCTCTGAAGATTTGGGAGCTGGCCGCTGCCAGCAGTGCTCGTGTCCGGTGTCCGCAAGCGGGCTGCACTGGGAGCGCGCCGTGTGATGGTACGCAGCGGCCACTAAGGATGCGGCCGGCGTGATCTGCACCGTGGCGCACGCCTCAGGCGTGTGCCACAGCCGGCTTGTGTCATCGGCCTCACCTGGCGGCGAGCTCAGCCCTCAGCTCACCGCTCGCTTCACGAGCGCGGCGATCTTTGCCTCGTTGTCGGGGGTCAACTCCTTCAGCGCGAAGGAGGTCGGCCACATGGTGCCGTCGTCGAGGTTTGCCGTGTCGGTGAAGCCGAACGTCGCATACCTCGAGTTGAACTTCGACGCTGGGGTGAAGTAGCAGACGACCTTGCCGTCCTTGGCGTACGCGGGCATACCATACCAGGTCTTCGGCGAGAGGTCCGGCGCGCTGGCTTTGATGATCGCATGGAGCTGCTCGGCCATGGTGCGATCCGGTTCCGGCATCTCGGCGATCTTCGCGAGCACGGCGCGCTCGTCGTCCTCCGCGCGCCGGCCGCGGCGTGCCGCCTTCAGCTCCTGGGCGCGCTCCTTCATCGCGGCCCGTTCCTCGGCCGTGAATCCCCCGGCCGACTTGTCGCTCGCGGTGGCGCGCTTGGCGGGCTTTGGCGTGTCGTTCATTGTACCTTCCCTCCCCTCTCGGCGCGCCAAACGTCGTCGCCAGCATCGCGTCCTCTCTACTGGCATGCGGCGCGCTATCTGGGGACTATCGGATGCCGAGAGGTGCCCTCACCCCGGCTTCGCCACCCCTCTCCCGCGCCGCGCAGGAGAGGGGCTACTGGCCGCACGAGGTGGTGCGGGGCCATCACCGGCGCAGGTCCAAGCCGGGGAAGAAGGCGTGTCTGGCCCACCCTCACCGTGCCTGTGTGGTGGTAGTTGAGACGGCCGGTCGCCCGGCTCTTGCTCCATCCTCACCTTGGCTTCGCCACCCCTCTCCCGCATGCGGGAGAGGGGAAGGGGTGAGGGTAACCAGGATCGGCACGGCAGGCGAGGAGACGTAACTGCTCGACCCTGAGCCTCGCTGCACGTGCTGCCTGACAAACCGCTAGCCGCCGCCGACGAAGTGGACGATCTCGAGCCGGTCACCCGGCGCCAGCTCGCGCTGATCGTACTGGTCGCGCGGCACGATCTCGCCGTTGTGCTCCACGGCGACGAGCCGCGGGTTCAGGTTGCGCAGGCGCAGCAGATCGCCGACGGTACGCACGCCGTCGACTTCCACCCGCTTGCCGTTCAGTACGATCTCAATCGCCACCGCCGATCACCTCGTCCAGCGCTTCCCGGTAGCGCCGCGCCGCCTCGGCCGGCTTTGCATCCCCCAGGATACCCGAAATGACGGCCACTCCCCAGGCGCCGGCCCGCAGCACCTCGGATACGCGCTCCGGGGTGATGCCGCCGATCACAACCACCGGGATCGGGCAGCGCTCCGCCAGCCGGCGGACGAACTCCAGGCCGCGCCCGGCCTGGCCCGGCTTGCTGCTGGTCTCGTAGACGTTCCCCGCGATGACGAAGTCGGCACCCTCGGTAGCTGCCCGCTCCGCGCCATCGACGTCGTGCACCGAACGACCGATCAGCAGGCGTGCGCCAGCGATTTCCCGAACCTCGCGCGGGCTCAGCCCGGCCTCCGGCAACTGTACCCCGTCGGCCCCGACGGCCAGCGCCACGTCGACCCGCTCGTTGACGAAGAGCAGCGCCCGCCCGCCGATCGCCCGGTGCAGTGCCCGCCCTGCCTCGGCCAGCGGCCCGCCGGGAAGGTCTTTCTCCCGCAGGTGAACGGCATCGACGCCGGCATCCACGGCCAGGCGAGCGAGCTCAGGAAACCGATCGAGCGGGCAGAGCCGCCGATCGCTGATCAGGTGCAGGCGAGGGATGCGGGTGCTCATACCCGGCCTGCCAGCGCCTCGTCCACAGCCGCCCGCAGGGCAGCCGCCGCCGCTCGCGGGTCATCGGCCGCGACCACTGCCGAGATCACGGCTACGCCGGCTGCCCCCGCCTCGATGACTGGCCGGGCGTTGTCCGCCGTGATCCCGCCGATGCCGACCACCGGGATGGACACGGCCTGGGAGATCCGTCGCACGTGCTCTATCCCAACAGCCGGGCCGGCGTCGGCCTTGGTCCCGGTGCCGTAGACCGGGCCGACGCCTAGGTAGTCGGCCCCGGCCCGCTCAGCCGCCAGCGCCTCATCGAGGGTGGAGGGGGAGAAGCCGATGACCAGCCGGTCTCCGGCCAGCCGGCGCGCCTCCCCGAGCGGCAGGTCTTCCACTCCCAGGTGCACGCCGTCGGCCTCCAGCGCCAGCGCCAGGTCGACCCGGTCGTTGACCACGAAGAGGGCGCCGGCCTCCCGGCACAGCTCGCGCAGCGCCCGCCCGGCGCGCACCGCTTCGGTCAGCGGGCCGGCCTTCCAGCGGAGCTGGATGGCGGTTGCGCCGCCGGCTAGCGCCGCCTGAACGATCTCGACCTCGCTCCGCCCCCGGCTGAGGCCGCGGTCGGTCAGTACGTAGAGCCGGAGCGCCCAGCGCAGCCGCTCAGGCGGCCAGTCTGCCCGCGCCATGGTCCGTCCTACCGGATCACGCCCTCGAGCGGGCTGCTCGCCGAGGCGTAGGGCTTCTTCGGGATCCGCCCGGCCAGGTAGCAGAGCCGCCCGGCCTCGATCGCCAGCCGCATGGCGCGTGCCATCTTCACCGGGTCACCGGCCTGGGCGATGGCGGTGTTGATCAGGCAGGCGTCGGCACCGATCTCCATCGCCAGCGCGGCGTCCGAGGGCGCGCCGATGCCGGCATCGACGATGACGGGCACGTTCGCCTGCTCGATGATGATCTGGATCTGCCGGAAGTCCGGCAGCCCCTGCCCGGAGCCGATCGGCGAGCCCAGTGGCATGACAGTGGCGCAGCCGATCTCCTCCAGTCGCTTCGCCAGCACCGGGTCAGCGTTGATGTAGGGCAGGACGACGAAACCCTCGTCCACCAGCACCTTCGCTGCCTCGAAGGTGCCGATCGGGTCGGGCAGCAGGTACTTCGGGTCGGGAATCACCTCCAGCTTGACCCAGTGCGAGAGCCCCATCGCCCGCGCCAGGCGCGCGACCCGGATCGCCTCCTCGGCTGTCCGGCAGCCGGCGGTGTTCGGCAGGATCTGGTACTTGTTCCAGTCGATGACCTCCAGGATGCTGCGGCTCTGCGGGTCGTCGAAGTTGATGCGCCGGAGTGCCACCGTCACCATCTCGCAGCCGGAGGCTTCCAGCGCTGCCAGCATTTCCTCGTTCGACCGCCACTTGCCGGTGCCCAGGATCAGGCGCGAGGTGAACTCGCGATCGGCGATCTTCAGGGGCTCATCTTTCACGCGGGTCACGGTCTCGGCCATCATGACACCTCCTGTCTCGTCAGCGCTCCGGCGGCCCAGAGCGCGTAGAAGTGGTGCACCGGCGATTGTCCGGCCCCGATCGGGTAGGCGTGCCGCAGCGCCTCGTGCAGGTACTGCTTGGCGTGCCAGACGGCCGCCGGGACATCTTCTCCGCGGGCGAGGTAGGCTGCAATGGCGGCGGAGAAGGTGCAGCCGGTGCCATGGGTATGCCGGGTCGGCACCCGCGGGAGTGCGAAGCGCTCCACCGAGCGGCCATCGAACAGGATATCTACGGCATCGCCTGAGAGGTGCCCACCCTTCACCACGACGTAGCGCGGCCCGAGCGCGTGGATCGCCCGCGCTGCCTCGATCATATCTGTCTCGCTCGCGATCTCCCGGCCGGCGAGCACCTCGGCCTCCGGCGCGTTCGGGGTTACCACCAGTGCCAGCGGCAGCAGCACCTGGCGCAGCGCTTCGACGGCGTCCTCCCGCAGCAGGCGGTCGCCGCTCTTGGCGACCATCACCGGGTCGACCACGAGCTTCTCGATCCTGTGCCGGCGCACGCCCTCGGCGACCGTCTCGATGATCTCGGCCGAGCTGAGCATTCCGGTCTTCGCTGCCTGCGCGCCGATATCGCTCATCACCGCGTCGAGCTGGGCGGCGATGACCTCGGTCGGGATCTCGTGCACGGCGGTGACGCCGAGCGTGTTCTGGGCCGTGATCGCCGTGATCACGGTGCTGCCGTAGACGCCGAGGGCGGAGAAGGTCTTCAGATCCGCCTGGATCCCGGCCCCGGCGCCCGAGTCGGAGCCGGCGATGGTGAGCGCTTTGGCGAGGCCAGTGTTGGCAGTCATCCCCACTCCTTTCCCGGTCGAGCGCAGCGATGGCAATGGCGGCCAACCAAAAAGCCGCCGACCCAACGGTCCGGCGGTGCGGAGTGGAGCAAATCGAGGTCCGGTGCCGTCCCTGCGCTGGCATTACCCAGATCAGGTTCGGAGGGTTGGCGGGCGAACGCCCGACCTCTCAGCGCTACCGCGCACCCCTGGCAACCGTCAATCTCTAGGTTAGCACTACGCCATCGCCCGCGCAACGCCTCAGCGCTCGGTTTGCGCTGGAGCGTCCTGTGGTGTGCTCTCCTGCGGCCGTGGGCGGAACCGCTGGTGAATTACTCGGAGAGTCGAGGATCGAGCGCGTCGCGCAGCCCGTTGCCCAAGATGTTGATGGCCAGGACGGTGATGTAGATCATGAAGCCGGGGATGAACGCGAGCCACCAGGACCGGGTGATGAATTGCTGCGCTTCGTTCAGCATGTTGCCCCACGACGGCGTCGGGATGCGCACCCCGAGACCGAGGAAGCTCAGCGTGGCCTCGACGATGATGAAGACCGGAACCGCCAGGGTCGCCCACACGATAATGATAGGTGTCACGTTTGGCACCATGTGCAGGAAGATAATGCGAAAGTCCGAGGCGCCATTGACGCGGGCGGCCTCGATAAAGTCGCGGTGCTTCAGGCTCAGGATCTCGCCACGCACCAGCCGCGCCAGCCCCATCCAGCTCAGCGCGGCGATGACGAGCGAGAGGCCGA
>BEIC01000095.1 GCA_002898875.1 bacterium HR26 | reverse complement strand
CCGGCCCTGGCTTCGACTCTGCCGGATGTCGCGCCGCGACGCCAAATTATCCAGGCCAACGCCCTCTTCAACCTGACGTTCACCGCCTCGCAGCTCGTCGGGTTCGCCGCCGCCGGCCCGCTGCTGGTCAAGCTCTTCGGCATCCACGCCGTGCTAACCGGCATTATTGTGATCTTCGCGCTCTGCGCCCTGATCAGCCTGGCCCTCCCGCCGAGCTGCCCTCCGACGCGCGCGTTCCCGAGCGCCCGGCGACTGGTGGTGCAGGTGCTCGGCGAGATCCATGAAGGCGTTCACTTCATCCTGGCCTCGCCGCACCTGGCCAAAGCGATCGCGTACCTGACCATCGCGACGGCGACCTACCTGATGGTAGCGGTACTGGGGCCCGGCTACGTGACCGTGGTGCTGGGGCTGCCGGCAGAGGATATCGCTTATCTGGTGGCGCCGGCCGGCATCGGTGTGGTGCTGGGGACCGTCCTGGTGCCGCACGTGGCTGGCCGGCTCGGCAGCGTGCGGACGACCGACTGCGCGCTGGCGCTCGGTGGCGCGCTGCTGCTGGGGCTCGCCCTGGCCGGCTGGAGCGCTGAGAGCGGTCCGAATGGGCCAGGCTCCGCGGCGATCTGGGTCGCTGCCGGGTTGGCCGGCTTGCTGGGGATCGTCAACGGGATGATCCTGGCACCGGGCCAATCGCTCCTGCAAGCGGGCTCCCCGGAGCATGTCCGCGGCCGCGTCTATGCCACCTTCTTCACCGTCTCCAACAGCGTGGCCTTCGTCCCAGTCTTCTTCTCCGGTGCCCTGGCCGATCTCTTCGGCATCAGCGAGGTGCTGGGCGGGATCGGCCTGCTGCTGCTCACCGTCGGCTGCTGGCAGCTCCTGGCCGGGCTGCGTCGACGCTGATGCCGACCGTTCGGGTGATCAGGATCAGCCGCGGCGCTCGGAGAGCTCGGCCCGCACGCGCTCTACCAGCGGCAACAAGTAGTGCCGAAGCTGATAGAAGTTGATGGTCCAGCCGACTCCCCAGACGTGCGGCGTGAAGATCCTCGGGTCGTCCGGGTTCCAGAGCCGCTCCCGGAGACGCTCGACCGTGGGTGGGCGGAAGTCATACGGCACGAAGCCGATCCGCCCGTGCCAGGTACGCTCCGCCGGCGGCCGCCGGAGCTGGTCGTAGATTGCGGCCCCAACCAGAATCAGCACGGCCCAGCGCAGCAGTCTGCTCAATCCTCGCATCGCTCTCTCTCCCTGTGCCGCCTGCGGTGAACGCCTGGCGCCCAGGCGTCGGCACCAGGCACCCCGTCACGCCAGGCCGGCCTCATAGACCCAGGCGCCACCGAGCATCGTACGGAGGACGCGCGTCTCCTTCAAGGATTGCTCGTCGACCGCCAGCGGGTCGCGGTCGACCACGATCAGATCGGCCAGCTTGCCCGGCTCGATCGACCCCCGTACCGCCTCCTGGCCGAGCGCGTAGGCGCCGCCGATCGTGTAGCTGCGCAGCGCTTCCTGCCGGCTAATCCGCTCGCCCGGATCGAGCTCGCGGCCCAACGCGGTCCGCCGGGTGATGGCCGCGTAGATACCGACGAAGGGGTTGAAGTCGGTGATCGGCGCGTCTGAGGTCCCGGCGAGCGGGACGCCAGCCGCCAGGTAAGTCGCCATCGGCATGGCGCGCGCCGCCCGTTTCAGCCCCAGGCTCGCGATGAAGCTGTCACCGAGGTTGAGCAGGAACGGTGTGCTGACCAGGGCTGGGATGCGGTGCTCGGCCATCAGCCGCACGGTCTCCTGGCTGGGGAAGTAGGCATGGTGCACCCGGTGCCGGAGCTGCGGGTTCGGTGCCGCCGCTTGCGCCTCGATGTAGGCCCTCACGGCCAGGTCCTGAGCCGCCGTCCCGCAGGTATGGGTGTCGATCGACCATCCGAGCTCGTGCACCCAGCGCACCAGCGAGGGGTACTCCTCCGGGTCGACGACCCACTGGCCCAGGTTGTCCGGCTCGTCGAGGTACGGCTCGTAGAAGCGGGCCGTCCGGTCGCCGACGCCGCCGTCGAGCAGGAACTTGACTCCGGCTAGCCTCAGCAGATCATCGCCGAAGCCGCCAAAGACCGGCATCCCGGCGATCCAGCGCTTCAGCTCCGGCTCGCGCTCGGCCGGCACGTAGCCCCAGGCCCCCAGCAGGAGGTCGGCACGGACGGTCAGCAGGCCATCGTCCCGCAGGCGCTGGTAGGCACGGATCTCCCGCTCGTCGAGCCCCGGCTCGGCGACGCCGACCAGGCCGACGGCGTTGTAGGCCCGGCAGCCGTGTCGCAGCGCGTCCGCGAGCTGTGTCTCCGAAGGCTCGGGGATAGCGTCCAGGATGAGCTCCTTGGCACGGTCCCAGAACAGCCCGGTCGGCTCTCCTGTCCCGGGGTCGCGCTCGAAGCCGCCAGCGTAGCGCGCGTCGGCCGGGGGATCGGGCGTGGTCCGGGTGATGCCGGCCGCCGCGAGCGCCGCGCTGTTGGCGACCAGCTTGTTCCATACCCGATGGAGCACGACCGGGTGGTCGGGGGCAGCTCGGTCCAGCTCCCAGCGCGTCGGGTGGCGCCGCTCGGCCAGCAGCGCCTCGTCCCAACCCCGCCCGACGATCCACTGGCCGGGTGGAGTCTGCGCGGCGCGTTCCCGCACGCGGTCGAGGATCTCCGGGATTGAGCGGCAGTCGTAGAGCTGGACTTCTCGCAGTGCAAGGCTGGTGGAGAGCAGGTGAGTGTGCGCGTCGATCAGGCCGGGGAGCACGACCGCGCTGGCCAGATCCTCGATCTGGGTGCCGGCCTCGGCCAGCGCCTGTATCTCGCCGGTGCTCCCCACCGCGACGACGCGGCCGTCGCGGATCGCCACCGCCTCGGCGACCTGAAAGCGGGCGTCGAACGTGTAGATCCGAGCGTTGAGCAGAACCCGGTCGACCCGCGGCACCCACGCCATCGCCTCGCCCCTTTCCCGTCCGGCTCGCCGGGCGCTATCGTACCGGCTCAGGCGATCGAAGTGGAGTCCGGAGCATCGCCCATCTTGCGGTCTCCGGGGCCGTCCTCCCCTTCGACCAGCGGGACGAAGCGCACCGGGCCCAGGTCGATCTGGTGCAGGGTCCCACCGCGCCGCTCGAACAGGTAGAGCTGCTGGTGCTCGCTGTCGCCGATCGGGATGACGAGCCGGGCTCCGTCGGCGGGGCTGAGCTGCTCCAGCAGGGCCGGCGGAACCCGGGTCGCCGCGGCCGTCACGATGATCCGATCGTACGGCGCTCCGGCCGGCCAGCCCTTCGATCCATCGCCGACGTAGACCTCAGCGTGCTGGTAGCCCAACTGCCGGAGTCGCTCGGCGGCGCTGTGAGCCAGTAGCGGGTCACGCTCGATACTGATCACCGAGCTGGCCAGCTCAGCCAGGATTGCTGCCTGATAGCCGGAGCCGGTGCCGATCTCCAGCACGCGCTCATCGCCGTCGAGCTGGAGCGCCTGCGTCATCAGCCCCACGATCAGCGGCTGCGAGATGGTCTGCCCGGCCCCGATCGGCAGCGGCCGGTTCTCCCACGCCCGCTCGCGTAGCTCCGGCGGCACGAACCGCTCGCGGGGCACTTTGGCGATCGCTAGGAGCACGCGCTGGTCACGCACGCCGTTTCGGTGCAGCTCGCGGAGCAGCTCCTTGATCTGTCGGGTTCGAGGCGATTCCCTGGCAGTCATCGGAGGGTCCCTTCACGCTGGCTGCCTGTCGCGGTAACCACTAATTGGACAGGTTCGGGGGCGCGAGATAGCGACGTCGCGGCGCAGCCCACCGGCGACGGTATGCCAGCTTGCCGGCTCGCGCGTCGCTGCTGGGGCTGAACCACCAGGGTTGAGGGTACTACGGGATCAGGCCCAGCGGCCACGACGGCGCGGATCGAGCGCGTCGCGCAGGCCGTCGCCCAGGAAGTTGAGCGCCATGACCACGCTGAAGATCGCCAGCCCGGGGAAGGTAGCCATCCACCACTGGCTGAAGCGCCGCTGCCCTTCGCGGATCATCGCGCCCCACTCGGGATCGGGGGGAACTGCTCCCAGCCCGATGAAAGAGAGCCCGGCGGTGAGCACGATAGCGGCCCCCACGTCCAGGGTCGCCTTGACCACGATGGGCGCCTGGGTATTGGGCAGGATGTGCCGGACGAGCAACCGGATGCGCCCCATGCCTAGGGCCTCGGCTGCGGTCACGTACTCGTGTGCTTTCACCGCCAGCACCTGCCCGCGCATCAGCCGGGCGTACTCCGGCCAGAGTACCACCACGATCGCGATCAGCGCGTTCTTGAGCCCTGGCCCCAGCGCTGCGGCGATGGCCATCGCCAGCACGATCGAGGGGAAGGCCAGCACCATGTCGGCGATGCGCATCAGCAAGTTGTCGATCCAGCCGCCAAGGTAGCCGGCCACGGCCCCCACGACAGAGCCGATCATGAGAGCCGCCAGCACGGTCAGGAAGCCGGCCGGGATCGAGTAGCGCGAGCCGAAGAGCACGCGCTTGAACACGTCGCGCCCCAGATCGTCCGTGCCGAACCAGTGGCTCGCACTGGGCGGCGACAGCCGGTTGCCGACGTCGGTTTTGAGCGGGTCGAAGGGCACGATGAACGAGACGGTGAGGGCGACGAGGATCCAGAAGACGAGGATACCGAGGCCGATCATCGCCGCGCGGTTGCGGGCGAGCTCGCGCACGGTTTGCCCGAGTGGCGACTCCCAGAACGGGCGGCGGGCAGCCAATGGCGTGGTCGATACCCTGGTGGTGGTCGCGGTCATCCTGCGTCTGTCCTCACTGCCTGGCCCCGTTCCTCAGCCGACGCGGATCCGGGGGTCGAGAATCCCGTAAAGGATATCGGTGATCAGGTTGACGATGACGTAGACCACGGCGATCAGCAGCGTCACACCCAGGATTGCCGGCAGGTCGAGCTTGGTGGCGGCGTCGACCGCATAACGGCCGATGCCGGGCCAGGAGAAGATCGTCTCGGTCAGCACGGCGCCGGCCAGCAGGCTTCCGAAGGTGAGCCCGACGACAGTGACAGTGGGGATCAGCGCGTTGCGCAGCGCGTGACCGAGGACGACGCGCTGCTCGGCGAGCCCCTTGGCCCGGGCCGTCCGGATGTAGTCGAGACTGAGTACCTCGAGCAGCGAGGAGCGTGTCATGCGGGCGATGATCCCCATGGCGTAGCTGCCGAGGACGATGCCAGGCAGGATCAGGTGGTAGAGCGTGTTGAGGAAGACGTCGAACTGGCCGGCCAAGAGGCTGTCGATGGTGTAGAAGCCGGTCCGCGTCGGTGGAGCGACGAGCCGGGTGTCGATCCGCCCCGGCCCGGACAGGAGGCCGAGCTTGGCATAGAACACCTGCAGCGCCAGCAGCCCGAGCCAAAAGACTGGCAGCGAGACGCCGATCAGGGCGATCAGCCGCGCGAGGTGATCAGCCAGCCGGTTGTTCCAGACAGCCGAGACCACGCCCAGCGCCATGCCGACGATTACGGCGTAGAGCATCGCTGCGGTTGCGAGCTCGATGGTGGCCGGGAAGAACAGCCGGAGATCGGTCCCAACCGGCCGGCGTGTGGTGTACGACTCCCCAAGGTCGCCGCGGAGCAGGTTGCGCAGGTAGATCAGGTACTGCTCGTGCAGTGGCCGGTCGAGCCCCCAGCGCTCCCGGTACATCTGTACCGTCTCGGGGTTATTCCACGCCCGCTCGGGGAGCACTGCGGTCAGCGGATCCGCCGGGACGAGGTGCGACACGATGAACGTGATCAGCGTGATCCCGATCAGCAGCGGGATCGAGAGCAGGATGCGCTTGACGACGAACCGCAGGAGCACCGCCGCTCTCCCTGGCTAGCGAGCAGGCGGCCGGGGCGAGCCTGCAGGACCCGTCCCGGCCGCCCCGCGTTCACGACGTCTTCCGGAGCTGTGCCACGTCGATCTGGGTTACCGGGTTGAAGACATACCCTTCGACCGACTTCGCCACTGCCACTTGGGCCCTCGGCTGGTAGAGGCAGATGAAGGGCGCATCCTCGTTGAGCAGGCGCTGGCCCTCAGCGTACAGCCGGGCACGCTCCGCCGGGTCGGCCACGCGGACCGCCTGCTGGAACAGGTTCGCAACTTCCTGGTTCTCGTAGGCAACGCGGCGGGCTGCCGCCTCGCCCGGCACGCCGAACGGGATAGCCCACCCATGGGAATCGAGGAAGTCGGGTGTCCAGCCGGAGATCGTGCACTGGAGCTTGCCGGCCCGGTAGTCGGCCAGCCGGACATCGGGCGCCCGCGGATCGAGCGTGACGCGTACCCCGATCTGGCTGAGGTCGTCGGCGATCTTGCTCGCCAGCACCTCGGAGGAGACGCCGCCGACCTCGGTCCCACCGCTGCTATAGGTCAGGGTGAGGTCGAAGCCGTCGGCCAATCCCGCCTCGGCGAGCAGCGCCTTCGCCTTCTCGACGTCCCGCACGTACTTGTACTGCTCTGCCTCAGCCACGCCGACGAGCCCGGCAGGGATCACCGACGGCGGGCGCACCGCGGCGCCGCGCAGGATCTGCTGGATGATGCCGTCGTAGTCGATCGCGTACGCCAGCGCCTGGCGCACACGCTTGTCGGCCAGCTCCTTGCCCACGTCCTGGCCGGTATGCATAGCGAAGTACTCGGTGTCGAGCGTGTCGCCGCGGACGATGTTGACGGTTCCCGCCTGCTCCAGCTCGGCGATGATGTCGGCGTCGAGGTTATGGGCGGCGTCGACGTCGCCGCTCTCCAGGAGCTGCCGCTGGGTGGTCGGATCGGCGATGTGGCGGATGATCACGCGCTCGAGCGCTGGAGGGTCGCCCCAGTAGTTGGGGTTGCGCTCCATTACGATTTCGGTTTCCCGCACCCAGCTCTTGAGAATGAACGGCCCGCTGCCGGCCGAGTTCTGGTTCAGCCACTCAGTGGCCTTATCAGATTGATCGGCGCCCGGCTGATCGGTACCGCCGTGCTCCTTGACGACCTTGCTGTCGAGCACCGAGAAGTTGGGGGACACCAGCATCGCCAGGAAGGCGGCGTTCGGCTCGGTGAGCGTAATCACCACGGTGTGGTCGTCCGGTGCCTCCATCTTGGCGATCACCTCTGCCAGCCAGGACGGGTTGTCCTTCAGCTCGCGCAACCGGTGGAAGCTGAAGATCACGTCGGCGGCGGTCAACGGGTTGCCGGAGGCGAAGGTCACGTCGTCGCGGAGCATGAAGGTGTAGGTCGTGACATCCTCGCTGATCTCCCACTCCCGCGCGAGCTCGGGGACGATGGTCTTGATATCCGGCGGCTGGATGTTCACCAGCCGCTCATAGCAGGCGCCGACGACGATCGGCGAGGTCAGCTCATACTGCCGCGAGGGGTCGAGCGTGATCGTGTCGGTCAGCCGAGCGATGACGAACGTGCCGCCGGCGGCCGGCGCGGCCGTCGCAGTCGCCTGGCCGGCCGGCGCGGCGGTCGGCGTTGGCTGCTCGGCGGCCGGCCTGGCCGTGGGGGTTGCCTCGGCACCCCCGCGGCAGGCGACCAGCAAGCTGCCGGTGGCCAGCAGCCCGCCGCCCATTGCTCCCAGGCGGAGGAGATGGCGACGAGCCATCCTCGTCTTCAGCGCTGACGCGAGCGTGCGAGACGATTCCTGTCGGGGGAACATGATCGCCTGCCTCCTCCTCAAACACAGCCCGGTGCCCAGCGCCGGGCAACGCTGTCCTCAGACATATAGCACAAATCGCGCTCGCGCTCGACTCCCGTCGGAGCGGGCCGATGCGCTCACCGCAGGCAGGCCACGGCAGCTTGATTCGCATTAGGCAAATATTCGCGTTGACCATGAAGAAGTGCAGTCAGTATGCTTAGAGGGGCAAAAGCTCCTACCCATCGCCATTGGGTCGCTACAGTCCAGGCGGTGGCGACCCATGTGGACCTTACCAACCGACGTGTCTGAGGAGTGACAACGCTATGGAGATCTTGGTGCCTATCATCCTGACCGCGGTGGCCACTGCGATAGTGGCGGGCGCGGCAACCTACCTGTACTTGCGCCTTTCGGCTCGATCGCGGCTCCGAGCGACCGCCGACGAGGTGAAGCGGCTGATCGAAGACGCGGAGGCGCGCCAGCGCGAGATCTTGCTGGAGGCGAAGGACGCGGCGATCAAGCTCCGCGATGAGCTCGAGCAGGAATACCAGCAGCGCCGGCGAGAGGTCGAGCGGATCGAGCGCCGGCTCCAGAACAAGGAGGAGCAGCTCGACCGGCGTATCGAGGCGCTGGAGCGACGCGAGCGGAAGCTCCAGGCGCGCGAGAAGGAGATCGAAGACCAGCTCGAGCAGCTCAATAAGCTTGCGGAGGAGCGCCAGCTCGAGCTCCAGCGGGTCGCTGAGATGTCGATGGAGGAAGCCCGCAACCTGGTGATCCAGCAGGCCATGGAGGAGGCACGCGAGTTTATCAACCGCCAGGTGCGGGAGTTGGAGCAGCAGGCTCGCGAGGAGGCTCGCCAGCGCGCGCAGATGATCCTGGCCACGACGATCCAGCGCATCGCCTCTGAGTACGTGGCCGAGAACACGGTCTCGGTCGTCCCGCTGCCGAGCGACGACATGAAGGGGCGGATCATCGGCCGCGAGGGGCGCAACATCCGAGCCCTGGAGCAGGCCACCGGCGTCGACCTGATCGTCGACGATACGCCGGAGGCGGTCACTGTCTCCTCCTTCGACCCGGTGCGCCGGGAGATCGCTCGGCGGGCCCTGCTCCGCTTGATCCAGGACGGCCGGATCCATCCGGCCCGGATCGAGGAGGTCGTCGAGAAGACCCGGCAGGAAGTCGAGCAGATCATCATCGAGGAGGGGGAGCGGGCCGCGCTGGAGGCGAACGTCCAGGGACTGCACCCCGACCTGATCAAGCTCCTGGGCCGTCTACGCTTCCGCACGAGCTACGGCCAGAACGTGCTACAGCACTCCATCGAAGTGTCGATGATCGCCGGCGCGCTGGCCGCTGAGCTCGGCGCCGACGTCAACGTTGCGAAGACGGCAGGCTTGCTGCACGACATTGGGAAGGCTGTCGACCACGAGGTCGAAGGCCCCCATGCCTTGATCGGCGCCGATATCGCTCGCCGGCTCGGTCGATCCGCCAAGATCGTGCATGCCATCGCTGCGCACCACGGTGAAGAGGAGCCCAAGACCGTCGAGGCCTTCATCGTCGCGGCGGCTGATGCCATCAGCGGCGCCCGGCCTGGGGCGCGCCGCGAGATGCTGGAGGCGTACATCAAGCGCCTCGAAGCGCTGGAAAGCGTCGCCACCTCGTTCAAGGGGGTGCAGAAGGCCTACGCGATTCAGGCGGGCCGTGAGGTGCGGATCCTGGTCAAGCCCGAGGCGATCGATGACCTCGGAGCCATGCGTCTGGCGCGGGATGTAGTGAAGAAGATCCAGGAGACGCTCGACTATCCTGGCCAGATCAAGGTGACGGTCATTCGCGAGACCAGGGCGGTCGAGTACGCCCGGTGAGCGCGCGAGGCAGG
>BEIC01000094.1 GCA_002898875.1 bacterium HR26 | reverse complement strand
GACCTCACCCAGCGGATGGAGCGGGTCGAAGACCAGATCGCTCGGCTGACCGAGCGCATAGAACGGGTTGAGGAGCAGATCGCCCAGCTCACCCAGCGGATGGAGCGGGTCGAAGATCAGATTGCCCGGCTGACTGATCGCACCTCCTCGTTGACTGGAATCATGCTCGAGTTGCGCTATCGCGAGCGCGCGCACGTCTACTTCAACCGTGTGCTCCGCCGCGTCCGCCTCTTGTCCCCCGATGCGCTCGACCGGCTGCTCGACGAAGCGGAGGCCGCCGGTCGCCTGACGCCCGCCGAGAGCGAGGATCTGCGGCTGGCCGATATCCTGGCGCGCGGCATGCGCCGGGAGGATGGGGCGGAGGCGTACCTCGCGGCTGAAATCTCGGGGCTGGTCGAGCTCGACGATGTGGCCCGCGCGGCCCGGCGTGCTGAATTGCTCGCTCGCGCCACCGGGCGGCCGGCGGTGGCAGTGGTCGCCGGGGAGCGAATTCCGCCGGACATCGACCGGATCGCGCGCCAGAGCGGTGTCTGGCGCGTCCTCGACGGCGCGGCGTTGCCGCCGAGCGTCGACGTGCCGTCGCCTTCCTAGCGAGCGTTGCCCGGCGCGCAACGCGCCGGGGCTGTAGTTGCGTCGCGCCTGCGTCGCTGTGTGCGGAGCGTGCACACCGGGTAGGCGCGATATGGGTGGCCAGGGAAGGAAGTCCCGGGGCCGCCGGAAGCCAGGGAGGCGAATGCTATACTTTAGCGGTGTGCCGGTTCGGCGCCGGTCGTTGTGTGGTGGCCGGCTCGGTGATGCCCACCCCGACGGGCGCGTCCCATGAGAGCGGGGGCAGGGACGGGGGACGATGAAAGGGGTTGTGCTCGCCGGCGGGTTGGGTACGCGGCTCTACCCGCTCACCTACGCGACCAATAAGCACTTGCTCCCGGTCTACGACCAGCCGATGATCTACTACCCGATCCGTACGCTGGTGCGTGCCGGTATCGACGAGATCATCGTGGTCACCGGTGGGCCGCATGCCGGTCACTTCCTCCCGGTCCTGCGCGACGGCAAGCACCTGGGCGTGCGCCACCTGGAGTACACGTATCAGCCGTCCGAGGGAGGCATCGCCGAGGCGCTGGGGCTCTGCGAGGAGTTCGCCGACGGCGACGATGTCTGCGTGATTCTGGGCGACAACACGACCGACGCCGATATCCGCCCGGAGGTCGAGGGCTTCACCGGCGGGGCGCTCATCTTCCTCGCCCGGGTGCCCGATCCTGAGCGGTTCGGTTGCCCGGTCTTCGACCCCGGGGATCCAACCAGGATCCTTCGGATCGAGGAGAAGCCGAAGCGCCCCAAGAGTCCATACGCGGTGACCGGGCTGTACATCTACGATGCGCGGGTGTTCGACTACATCCGAGAGCTGCGCCCGTCAGAGCGCGGGGAGCTCGAGATCACCGACGTCAACAACCGGTACCTGGCGGCGGGTGAGCTTCGCTGGGTCGAGCTGCGGGGGTTCTGGAGCGACGCCGGTACCTTCGAGAGCCTGCACCGGGCCAACCGCTACTGGGCCGAGAAGCGTGGTTGGCGTGATCCGGAGCCGGCCCAGGTCGGGGGTGCCGAGCCGGCCCGCCGGTCGATCGAGGACACGAGCACGACAGACGACGTCGAGACGCTGGAGCCGACCGATGTTCAGACGAGAAGAGCAACGCGCAGCCGCACTCATCAATGAGGTGCTGGAGGAGCTAGGGTATGGCCGGCGCCAGCTCGAGATGCGGCCGATCCCCTTCTCCGGGGTATGGGGCACCTCCTCGTCGGTGAGCTATCAGATCGCGAACGAGCAACTCAGCGCAGAGCTCGAGCAGCTCGCCGCTGAGCTGCCGAAGAAGGAGGCGAAGCGCCTCGTTCAGGAGCGCATCCGCGAGCGCGCGCAGCTCATCGCCGACGAGGTGGCGCGCCGGCTGGCGCAGCGCAACAGTTTCGCCCAGGTTGAGGCGGTCAACGGCTACGTCAACATCATCTACGACACCAATCGCTTCTCGAACGACGTCGTTCAAGCCGCCCTCGCCCAGGGGCCGGCTTACGGCCGCGGCACACCCAAGACCGACCGGGTGATGGTCGAGTTCTCGCAGCCGAATACGCACAAGGCCTTCCACGTCGGGCATCTCCGCAACGCCGCGCTGGGCGACGCGCTGGTGCGCATCCTGCGCTTCGCTGGCTACGACGTGCTGGCGGCGAACTACATCGGCGACATCGGCCTGCATGTAATCAAGACGCTGTGGTGCTACCTGCGCTTCCACCGAGGCGAGGAGCCGCCGCGCGAGCAGCGAGGGCGCTGGCTGGGCGAAATCTACGCCGAGGCCGATCGCCGGCTCGAGTACCGGCAGGATGTCGTCGACCTGCTCAACGAGCTGGCCAAGGAGGATCCAGTCTTCGTCCAGGCGATCGACCGGATGCTCAAGGAGCTCTGGCGCACCCACAAAGTGGGCGAGGATGTCGCCTACCTGCTGGGGCAGATCGCCCATGGCCGGGAGATCAAGCCGGACGCCTTCTACGACGACCAGACGATCGTCCGGTTCTGGCCCATCGTGGGTAAGCAGCTCGAGCACGAGCTGGCCGAGGCCCGCAAGGTGGCCGAGCAGGGGCTCGACGGCGAGAGCCAGGTGTCGCTCCTGAAGCTCGAGGAGTGGTACGAGCGCTGGAAGCGGCTCGCGGCCACGATCGACTGGTGGCCGCACGTGCCCGAGTGGCAGAAGGAAGTTCGGGAAACGTTCCAGCGCTGGGAGCGCAAGGACCCGGAGTTCGTCGCGCTCTGGGAGGAGACGCGCGCCTGGAGCATGGAAGAGTTCCACCGCATCTACGACGAGCTCGGCATCCGGTTTGACGTCTGGTTCTACGAGAGCGAGATGGAGGACGAGGGCCGGGCTATCGTCCAGGAGCTGCTGGAGCGCGGCATCGCCGAGATCAGCGAGGGGGTACCAGTCGTCAAGATCGACGAGAAGCTGGGGCTGGAGAAGGAGACCTATCGTACCCTGCCGATCCTCCGCTCCGACGGCACCACGCTCTACTCGACGAAGGACCTGGCGCTCACCAAGCGCAAGTTCGAGCAGTACGGCATCGATCGGGCCATCTGGGTGGTGGACGTCCGCCAGAGCCTGTACCTGCAGCAGATCTTCAAGATCATGGAACTCTGGGGCTTCGAGCAAGCCTCCAAGTGCTACCACCTCGCCTACGAGACGGTGATGCTGCCGACCGGCGCCATGAGCAGCCGGGAGGGCAACGTCGTCCTCTACGAAGACATCGCCCGCCAGGTGCTCGAACGAGCGCTGGAGATCATCGAGGAGAAGAACCCGAGCCTCCCCGCCGACCTCAAGGTCGAGGTCGCGCGCCAAGTGGGGCTAGGGAGCCTGAAGTACGGCATGCTCTCGCGCGACAGCAACCGGGTGATCGTCTTCGACATCGAGGAGGCGCTCTCCTTCGACGGTCACGCGGCGCCTTACATCCAGTACGCGCACGCCCGAGCGTGTCGGATCCTGGAGAAGGTGGACTCGCTGCCGAGCGGCCCCTATGCCTTCACCGATCTGGTGCCGGAGGAGATCGAGCTAATCGAGCAGCTCGCCGCGTTGCCGGACGAGGTCGAGCGGGCAGCCGAGGAGTACAAGCCGCTGGTCATCGCCAACTACGTCTACGAGCTGGCGCGCCGCTTCAACGACTTCTACCACGCCTGCCCGGTGCTGCAGGCCGAGGAGCCGAAACGCTCGGCGCGCCTCGCCCTAGTGGCGGCGACCCGCCAGGCGCTGGCGAACGGGCTGAACCTGCTCGGCATCGCTGCGCCGGAGGTGATGTAGCGCCGATCGCCCTGCAAGGGCGTGCCGGTGCTGCCCGGCTCGCCCCGTTTCGTGCCTGTCTCGCTGGAGATCAGCAAGCGGTCACGGTGAGGCCTGGGGCAGGACAAAGATGCCGTCCAGCGTCCTCAGGTAGAGCAATGTCCCCCCGCGGGCAACCGCGATCTCGCTGATCTCCACGGCGGGCACCTGGTCGACTGGTTGCCATGTCAGACCGCCGTCGCGGCTCTCGTACAGGCCGCGGATTGTCCCCAGCCAGAGATGTCGGGGGTCGGCTGGATCGGCGGCAATCGAGCGTAACCCATAGCCGCGTGCCAGCTCGTCGGATGGGATCGGCTCGGTGCGCGGGTCGACGGAGATGGTCACATTCTCCAGCCCGGCCCGGCTGAACTCCCAGCTCATCCCGCCGTCCCGGCTCAGGTGGACGCCGCGCGGCTCGGCGACGAGGAGCAGGTCGTCCCTCACGAGCACTGTCCCGCCGCCCCAGAACTCGAGCAGCCGGTCGCCTGCAGCCGGCTGGCGCGGGTCGGAGAGGTCGAACCGCACCAGCCAGGTGGTGCCGCCCTCCGAGGTCAGCACGCCGTAGAGCGTCGTCCCGTCGAGCGCCGCGCCGAAGACGGTCAAACCCTCGCTCTCCGGGAGCGTGGCCCAGGTCTCCCCGCCGTCGGGGCTGACGACCAGTTGGCATCGATCGCCGATCACCACGTTCGGGTCAGATGGGTGGACCAGCAGCGGGCGGACATCCTGGCCCCCGGCCAGCGCTTCCCAGCTTGCGCCGCCGTCCCGGCTGCGATGGAATGCCACCGGCTCGCCGCCGCGGAAGCAGGGTGGGTGGTCGCCCAGGTACAGCGTCTCGGGATCTGAAGGCGCCGACGCGAGCGTCCCCGGGCCGGGCAGTGACCCCACCCTCTCCCAGCCACGCTCCCCCTGGCGGAAGAGCGTCGTTTCGGTCGCTGCGTAGAGGGCATCGTTCTGCTGGTCGGGCACTACGACGCCGGTGACCCGGTCCCCGGCGAGCTCGAGGTAGCCGCTCACCGGCGGTGTAGGAGTGGCAGTCGGCGTCGGTTCAGGTGTCGGAGTCGCTGTCGGCGAGGGCGTTACCGCTGGGGTTTCCGGAGGTGTCGTTGGCGTGGGCGTGGGAGCTTGTGGCCCACGCCCCGTACAGGCGATCAGCGCACCGCCGAGCGCGACCAGCCAGAGCAGCCGGACCACCTGCCCGGTCATCGGTGCTCCTTTCCCCACGTCGTCCGACCACGGAGCCGCCGGCAAGGATACCGGAATGGAGCATTGCGCTACTGTGACCCTGCGGCTGCGTCCTCGCCGAGGATCACGACGATGTCGTAGCCACCGCTCGCGGCAGGGTCGCCGGCAATCGCCGCCGAGGGCGGCAGGCCGAGCGCGGCCGCGACCTGCACAGCCAGGTCAGGATCGCCGGTGTAATCGATGACCACCGAGGTCGGGTGCTTGCCGGCGTCCGGTGCCTGGGCGTAGGTCACGTTGGTGAAGCCGTGCGCCTGCAAGGTCGCCGCGGCCTGCGCAGCCAGGCCATCGGTGAACGTACCGTTTTGGACCAGGATCGCCGGATTGCTCGAGGGCGCGCTGGACTCCTCCCTCGGCTCGGCCGTCGGCGTCACCGCTGGCTCCTCGGTCGGGGTCGCCTCCTCCGCGGTCGGGGTCGGGACGAGCTCCCCGGTCGGCGTGGGCTCCTCGACCGTTGGCGTGGGGGTGGCTTCCGGCGTCGGCGGTGGCTCGTCCGGCGGGACGGTTGGCTCGAATGCCGGCGCGTGCTGTGGAACCTCGACGGCGCTGGCACGCACGTGGGGGACCGGCTGGCCCTCCCGGGGTGGCATCATCTCGTTGAGTACTTGCTGGATAGCGCCCCAGTCCGGAATCAGGTAGTAGGGCTGCCCCGGCTCCCAGTAGGAGTGGGTGGCGTTGAGCAGACTGTAGGTGCGAATCTTGCTATTGTCGATCTCGGTACCCAGCTTCGCCAGTGCCAGCACCTCGGTTGGGCTGAGGTCGGTGCGCACCGCGTCACCGAGTTCGGCCAGCAGCTTATCAGCCCTGGCGATCAAGTTGAGCCGGATCCCCTGCTCGCGCAGCGCCTGCAAGACCTGTTGCTGGCGGGCGCCGCGGGCGAAGTCGTTGTCGTCGTGCCGGGTGCGGACGTAGCGCAGCGCGGTGCGGCCGTCCATGTGCTGGAGGCCGGTCGGGAAGTAGATGCGGGTATAGTCGAAGTGCTCGCCTGGATACTCGTCGTCCTTGATCGGCGCCGGCACATCGACGGTCACGCCGCCGAGGGTGTCGACGATCCGCACGAAGCCCTCGAAGTCGACCTCGGCGAAGTAGTGGATCGGGATGCCGAAGTTGTACTCGATGGTCGCCCGCACCAGTCCGGGGCCGGTGACCTCGGACTGTGCGCCGTACGAGTAGGCCGCGTTGATCTTCGTGTCACCGTACCCGGGAATGGTCACCAGCAGGTCGCGCGGGATCGAGAGCATCGCGACGTCGCGCGTCAGGGGGTCGATGGTGACGATGATTATGGTGTCGGAGCGGGGCACGTCCTCCGACTCGCGCTTGTCGACACCGAGCAGGAGGACATTGATCCGGTCCTTCTTCTCCCAGTTGGGGAGCTGGACCGGCGGTTCCCCCGATCCTGGAGTCGGGAACACGAGCTCAGGCGTTCCCTGCGGGTTGATGACGACGGTGGGCCGCGGGGCCGGCGTCACGAAGATCTTCTCGTAGGCGTCGCGAGCGGCCAGGACGATGGGGATGAGATAGACGAGCAAGCCGGCGATCAGCGTGAAGCTGACCAGGCCGAGGGTGACGCGCAGCCTGGATCGCCTCTTGTGCCTGGCCTGGGCGAGCGCTGCTGCACCGGCAGCCGCGGAGCCGGGGGCCGGCTGCTGTGCCCTCAGCGGGGGGTAGCCCTGGCGCTGCTGTCGCGCCCGCCGAACCTGATCCGCCGTCAGCCTGACGAGAGGGGCCGGTTCCGGCGCCGGATTCGGGGGAGTGCCCTCCATAGAACCCCTTCCCTTGCCCCGCCGGCAACCGCCGGCATGGCAGTTGTGGAGTATAGCAGCCGCTGGCGTATGCGAGGGAAAGGGGTTTGGTACGAACGTCCGCTGGAATCCAGTCCCTGCCTCGCAAACGCGTCAGGCTTGACGATCTCGCGACCTCGGCGCATACTGACGTACGTACAGTCGATGCGCGTCGACATGCCGCCTCCCGGTGATCCGGGCACAGGCGACCTGGAGGTCTCATGATCCTCTCCGATCGCGATATCCTCGCTGCCCTCAAGAGCGGGCGCATCAAGATCACGCCCGAGCCCGATCTGGAGACGCAGCTTGGCTCCTGCTCCATCGACCTGCGCCTCGGCAACACCTTCATGGTCTTCGAGCACTCGCGCTTCTCCTACATCGACCCCCGCCAGCCGCAGTCCATCGGCGAAGCGATGCGGACGATCATCGTGCCGGACGGCGAGGCCTTCATCATGCAGGCGGGAGACTTCGCCCTGGCCTCGACGCTCGAGTACCTGGAGCTGGCGGATGACCTGGTAGGCCGGCTGGAGGGGCGCAGCAGCATCGCCCGGCTCGGCATCACCGTCCACAGCACGGCCGCCGTCTTCGAGCCCGGCTGGGCGGGCACGGCGACGATGGAGCTGTCCAACCTCGGCCGGATGGCTGTGGCGCTCTATCCAGGGATGCGCATCTGCTCCTTCACCTTCGAGCAGCTCAGCTCACCGGCGCTGGTGCCCTACAGCAAGAAGCGGGGCAACAAGTACGCTGGCCAGCGGGATCCCAAGCCGAGCCGGCTGGCCGAGGAGCTGAGCCTCCTGGGTGGCGGGGAGTAAGACGGCGCGGTCATCGGAAGAGGGGCGATGCCGTTCTCTCTCCTCGTCGAGCGCTGGGGTGTTTCGTACCTCGGCTTCGTCCCGGAGTTGCCTGGCTGCCAGGTCGAGGCAACGGCCCTCGACGCGCTCGTCGAGATCGCTCCAGAGATTGTCGCTGCGCACCTGGACTGGCGGTGCCGCCACGGTCTCCCGGCACCGGCGTGCGGGACAATCGAAGTCCGGGTGAGCGAGCTGCGAGAGGCACTGCCGGGAGGATGCGGTCCCTGCTTCACGGCCGACCGCCAGGCTCCGAGCGCGCAGGCCATCGACGGGGCACTCCGGGTGGGGGAGGCTGCGCTGGCGGAGCTGGTCGCGCTGTACCGGCTGGCCTACCCGGCCTGGCAGGCAGCGTCTGCGCCCCCGGCCGGCTGGTCGCCGGACGAGGTCCTTCGCCACGTCGCCGAGCTCGACCTCTGGTACGCCTCGCGGCTCAGCAGGGGTGGTCGCCTGGAGGTCGATCTCCCGGCCGATCCGGTCGCGGCGGTGCTGGTGGCAGGCCGCGCCTTCGCGTCGATCGTCCGGTTGATACCGATCGAGCAGCGCGGGGCCGTCTTCGAGCATAACGGCGAGGAGTGGACGCTCGCCAAGGCGCTGCGCCGGCGGACCGGCCACCTGCGCGAGCATGCGCCCCAGCTCGGAGTCTGGATCCCCGAAGGCCGGTGATGGCCTCGCCTCAGCGAGCCTCCTCCTTGGCCGGCGTAGGCGTGACGCCGGCCTCGCGGTCTTCGAAGCGGGCCAGGATGAAGAGCAGCGACGATAGCCGGTTGAGGTACGGCAGGAGCTGGTCATTGTGCACCTCGCCGTCGTGGTACAGCTTGGCGACGAGCCGCTCCGCCCGGCGGACGACCGTGCGGGCCAGGTCGAGCGCTGCCCCCGCCACGCTGTCGCCGGGCAGGATGAAGTGCCGTCCCAGCGGCACCTCGGCCGTGAGCTGGTCGGTCTCCCGCTCGACGCGCTGCACATGCTCGGCGGTGATATGGTAGCGCTGCTGCTCCACACCCGGCGCGAAGGCGAGCTCTGCCATCATCACGTAGAGGTCGCGCTGCACCTGCACCAGGATCTGCTTGGTGCGCGGGCTGGAGGCGAGCGCGCGGGCCAGGCCGATGGCAGAGGTGGCCTCGTCGAGCGTGCCGTACGTCTCCGGCCGGGGGGCGTACTTGGGAACCCGGCCGCCGAGCAGGTCGGTGTAGCCCTGATCTCCCTTGCGCGTGTAGAACATGGCCGGTTTCCTTTCCGGGCTCATGCGGCGGGACAGCTGGGCATCGCTCCGCCAGGTGCGGGCGTGCGTGGAAGAGGATACTGCCTGGGCCGCTGAGCGCGACAGGCTCGAGGCACCGTCGGACACACTACAATACCATCCCATCGATGCCCGGATGGATGCCTCGAGCCTCCAGTCGTGAGGTGGCGTTGGTGAGGATCAGGCGATGACATCGGCCGCGATACCGCTGCTTCTCGCGAGCCGGACAGGGCGGTCAGCCTACTTCGCGGCGTCACGGCGGCATGGGCCGCGCCTCTACACCGTCCTCCACCGGCGCGTGTTCCCTGCCCTCTATAGCGATCCGGAGGAAGAATACAGGCGAAGGGACGACGCTGGGAGTCCTAACGCCTGCCGGAGTACGCCAGGCCCAGGTCGTGCCGAAGCCGTTCCTCGATCCGGAGAAGCGGCTGCCCCGGCAATAGCGGGTCGGGACATCTTCCCCATCGTCACCGGCTGCGGTAGGGTACCCAGGGCGATCGTCGGCTCCGCCGGTGAGCCGGCGTCCGTGCCATACGGGATCAGGGATTGTGGAGGTGACTATGCGCGCCAA
>BEIC01000093.1 GCA_002898875.1 bacterium HR26 | reverse complement strand
CTGGCCGGCTTCATTGTCGCCAGCTACTCGATCGCGAACCTGCTCGGCAATCTCGGTGCCGGTATCATGCTCGATCGATTCGGTCGGACACGGCCGCTCGTCCTGGGGCTGCTCGTCACCGCGCTCGCCCTGGCCGGCTATGCACTGGTGCGCGCTGCGCACCAGCTCCTGGCCGTCCGGCTGCTGCACGGGCTGGCCGTCGCCGCTCTGGCGCCTGGAGCCTTCGCGCTGATCGGCGACGTTGCCGCGCCGGATCAGCGTGCACGCGCCATGGGTTTGAACGGCGCGCTGATCGCCGTCGCAGCGGTGGTGGCACCGCCGCTGGCCGGCGTGCTACAGGATCGTCTCGGCTACGGTTCGGTCTTCCTGGCTGATGCCGCGCTGATGGCCTTGGCAGCGCCGGTGGCCTGGTTGGCACTCCGGCATCTGCACTCGAAGCCGGCGATGCCATCCGAAGCCGGGCTCTCCCAGCGCGTAGCACGCTACCTCGCACTGGCGCGCAGGCCACGACTGGCGCTGGCGTATGGCACGATCCTGACCTTCACGTTCAGCCTAGGCTTCCTCGTCACACACCTGCCACTGGCGATCGAGGCGATCGGGGGAACGGCCGCCCAGCGCGGACTGGCCTTCAGCCTCTACGCCGTCGTGGCCGCCCTGGTGATGGCGAGCCCGCTCACCCGCTACAGCGATCGCCGAGGGCGCATCGGGCCGCTGGGAGCCGGCCTGCTGCTGGTCGGACTCGGCCTGCTCACCCTAGCACTCGGGCTCGCGCGCCCGTTGCTTGTGCTCGGGATGACGAGCTTCGGGCTCGGCTTCGGCCTGCTCTTCCCGTCGGCTGGCGCGCTCGTCGTCGAGGCGACAGAGCCGGTAGAGCGGGGATCAGCGTTCGGGCTCTTCTACGCGCTCTACTCGGTCGGCGTCATCCTGGGCGCGATCCTGAGCGGGTACCTGGCTGAGTGGGCTGGCACGGCCTCTACCCTTCCCTTCCTGCTCAGCGGCCTCCTGGCTGCCGCGGCAGGGGCAGCGCTCTTGCTGCGCACCCTGCCCGGTGCTCGTGGTGCGGGCTAGCGCGCCCGTTCCTCATTCGTGCTGTACCGCCGGTCGGCTCGGCAGCTCTGTCGAGATGGCTCCGATGAGCAACTGCAGGCTCCGTGCCACCTCGGCGCGCTCCGGCTCGGCGAGCCGCTCGAGCGCTCGGCGCAGGTGTGGGAATGGGGCCGCCTCGCGCGTGATCAGAGCCGCTCCAGATGCCGTCGCACGAACAATCGTCACCCGGCGGTCACGCTGGTCACGCTCACGGACGATCAGGCCACGCGCCTCGAGTCGATCCAGGATGCCGGTCATCGTGGGGTTCGAGACGCCGATTTGCTGGGCCAGATCCGAAACTCGAGCCGGTCCACTGGCCACGAGCAGCTGCAACGTCACCCGCTGCCGTGGTGGCAGCTCGGGCCCGCCACGATGGGCGACAACGGTCAGCAATTGGAGCGAGGTGCACAGTTGGAGGACAAGGTGTGCCAGACTCGCCGACTCGGTGGCCTCCCCTTGATGACTGGTGATCATCGCCTGGTCTGCCCTTACCGTCATCGCTACGGCTCTCCCCATTGCCGCTAAGCATATGCGTTTTCGGCAGGGGGATCTGGCACAAAGCGGCTAATCGAGGGGGTGAATTAGTCCTACTGGGCTGGACGGGCAGTTGGATCGTTCGTCGATCAGGTTGCCATGCACACCCGACCCCCCTGTCCCCTGCCGTGACCGTCTCCAGTAATTCAACGCAGCAAGGCATCGATGCTTGCCGGTCACACATTTTGACCATAACACACGGCCAGGCGTCCGGCCAGCTCGATCGAGCCTGCCTAAGCCATGGTTTCCGCCGTGTTTGCTTGTGGCGTGATCGACATGCTAGGCTACCAGGATGACGTAGCGGGCCCACGTGGATCGGCCCGCGTGAGGTTGAGCAGCAGCGAGCAGGGACCAAAGCCGAACCGGTGCGCGAGAGCGTCGCCGGTGGTTAGAGTGCAATGGATGGGAGGGCCTGATGGCGGAGCACCCGAAGTTGAAAGGGCTGCCCCGTACGATCGTGGGCAAGCAAGTCAAACGGCTGCGGCGCCAGGGGCTAACACCTGGGGTCGTTTATGGCCCGGTCATCGAGACTCCGGTGCCGGTCAGCGTCGACGCGCAGGAGTTCGAGCGCGTCTACCAGCGCGCCGGATCGACGACGCTGGTCGATCTCCTCGTCGACGGCCGGACCTATACCGTCTTCATCCGGGAGACAGAGCGGCACCCGGTCAGTCGCCAGCTCCTGAACGTCGAGTTCTACGCGCCCGATCTGCGACGGCCGATCGTGGCTTCGGTCCCGGTCGTCGGCGTCGGCACGCTCCCTCCGGACGTCGATGGGGTCGTGACCTACGCGAAGCCCGAGGTGGAGATCCGGGCACTGCCGGAGCGGATTCCGCATCAGATCGAAGTCGACCTCAGCCTGTTCAGTCCGGAACGGCTCGCCCTCCATGCCGGCGAGCTGTCGCTCCCCGAGGGCGTTGAACTGGTCACACCGCCTGACGACGTCGTCGTTGTGGTCGAGACCGGCATCATCGAGGTCGAAGAGGTGGCAGCGCCCGAGGCAGCGCTGGCGGAGGAGATCGGCGAGCGCCCGGCTGCGGCCGAGGAAGGGGCAGAGCCTGTCGAGGAGGAGTGAGCTCGCCGACCCGCTGCCCGGCGCGAGTGTTCTCACTCGGGAAGCTGGCGGCGCGGCAACGGCAGCCGTGGTGGTCGCCGGCTGCTCGCGAACCTGAGCAGCACCAGTGCGCCGGCCAGGCCGGCCAGCCCCAGCCCGATTCGGCGGACGGCCGGGGTGTGGGGTGTCTCTTCATGAAGGGGCAGGCTCCACATGCTGGTCTGGTGAAGCACGATCCGCCGTGCCGGTCCGAAAACCTTGACCCGCACCTCGGTGTAAGTCAACTCCGCGCTCGAGAGCGCCTCTGTCGCCTCCTGCCGCTGCGAAGCGCTCGACCGCGCCTGCCAGGCGCGCCGGGCCAGGCGGATCAGGTCCGGTGCCAGCTCAGCGGCCGTGGTCGCCAGCGCTCGCACGGCAGGATGGAGCGCCTGCTCCCGGCCGCGAAGCCAGGGCACCGAGACACTTCTTGCCGGCGCCGGCCGGGAGAGTGGAACAGGAAGTCGAGACTCGGCCATCATCCCTCCTTCATCCCCAGGAAGCTCTGGTCGGCCACTTGGCGCTCAGGCATCCCGTACTTCATCGATCCCTGGACCCTCCGGCGAGTGAGCACCTCCGGCCTTCTCGCGCCGTGCCTTCCATTCCCGCTGTGCCGCTTCGACCGCTTCCTGGCCGCCCAGGTACTTCTCGATCATCTCGTCGAAGCCGAACACCACATCGACCCGGACGTCGTAGTTCGCGTACTTGAGAACCAGATCTTCGTAGCGTGCCCAGTACCAGTCTTCGCCCCCGCCCGCGCGGATCTCCCAGGCCGGGCGTACCTGGACCACCAGCTTCCGCTCCGGGTCGTAATAGTCGAAGATTGTGTCGATCTCCCGCGGCGTCTTGCAGAGCGGGCAAGCAGTGCGGTGCATCGTCTTCAGCAGGATCCCAAGCCGGGCATCGGGATGGGTCGCCACGTTCACCCGGCGCACCACTGGCGCGCTCCAGGAAGCATTACAGGGCACGCACCGCATCTCGATCTCGGTAAACTCAGTGGTGATCTCTGCCGTGGGCTCGCTCGCGGCCTGCTCGGCCATGTCGGCTCCTTTTCTTCTCCCTGGTGTGCTGGTCCCCAGGCGCTACCTCGGAAGGCCGTACGTCATCGAGTCGCCCCGCCTAACATTGTAGCCTTGAGATGCCAGGTGTGCTGGCGTGCCAGGCGGATCGGTACCGGCAGGTGCTGGCGTGTGGTCGCGCGGCAACTCGCCGCGAGGCGCAGTTCGGGCGCCGCTCCCGTCGAGCCTTCAGCGCCTGGTGAGCCGATGCAGGCCCGCGCCGCGTGACCCCAAACGAAGGGGCATCGCCGATGGACGGCACGCATGAGGGCATCGTCCAAGCCTTCCGCAGTCGAGGCTTCCGCCCAGTATACGAGACTTCGGCCATCACCATCTTGACTCATCCGGATCACCCTGGCGTCGAGGTCAGAGTAGGCACCGTCTATGTCGTCATCGAGCGCGATGGGCGCGAAATCTACCGTATCCATCACGATCGGTTCGATATGGCTGAGGCGCTGCGCCGACTTGGCGACCCTACCACATCACCTTCCTCCGGGACAGCCGAGTCCGGCGAGTACACTTGATCGCACGAGGTGAACGAATGCCGGGAGGAGAGGCAGAGCCCAGGTCTCTCGGGCCGACCTCGGCAATGGCCAGGCCGTGCCCGAGCTGGAGCGAGCATGCCCGATACGGGCGGCGTGCTGGCGGGTGAGCGGGCGACATCTCGGCAGGAGAGGATGGCTGTGTTGCAGGAAGACCGCTTCGATGTCTATCCCATCGGCATCGTGCACTCACGAATCGCCGACCGGCGACTCATGCCGCCCCAAGGCGTCACAGCCGAGATCGAGGTCTTCCCGGAATTCGAGGACGGGCTGCTGCGGATCGAGGAGAATACGCATATCTGGGTGATCGGCTGGTTGCACGAAGGCGACCGCCACCGGCTGCAACTCGTCCGGCCCGAGTATGAGCCGGCTCGGCGCCGGCGCGGCGTCTTTGGCCTGCGCTCGGTCGCGCGGCCCAACCTGCTCTCGCTGAGCGCCTGCCGGCTCCTCGCCGTCGAGGGCAACCGCCTCGTCGTCGATCCGCTGGAGTTGATCGATGGGACCCCAGTGCTCGACATCAAGCGCTATTCCGTAAGCTGGGACTGCATCTTCTCGGCCCGAAGCTCACGCGACCGCTATCTGATCGACCTCACCGGCCCGGAGCGACTGGCAGAGTTCGAGCGCGAGGCTGCGAACTTCCACGGCGAGCGCTGCCCGTGGGTCGTCGCCGGTGCCCGGCTCATCCAGCACCTGCACGAGCTGTGGGGCATCCGCCCCAAGGACGACGAGCTGTGTGTCACGATCAGCCTGCACCCGGAGCTCGCCCACCTGTCCGACACGCTCCAGGCCCTGACGGGAGCCACCTTTGGATCAGGGCGACTTCGGGTACAGCCGGGCGAGCTGGTCGTCTTCGAGCATGGTGAGCGGCGTCTCGCCCTGGCGCCGCGCCCGCTGCCGACAACGGATCTGGACACGATCCGCACGCTGCCCATCACCGAGCTCTTCGCGCCGGTCGAGGACTGACGGGCTCGGTTGCCGTCGCTCCAGCCGAGTCGCAGCGGCTCGAGAGGACCACGCTGAGCGGGCTGCTGGCGGGCTTCGCCCGCAACGGCATCTGGGCGGCGGGCATCCTGATGCCCGCCGCGTTTTCCTGTCTTCGGCCGGCCGCGGTGTCACCGCGCCGAACCGGCTTATCGCCCTGGTCTACGCGGGCGCGGTCTCGCTGGCCCTCGGCGTCGTCTCGCTCGGGATCGGCCTGCTCACCGCCTGACGCGGCGTCGCTTCGGCCACCTCGCGGCCACTCACTCCCAGCGGAACGTCCGCGAAGCTACCGCGAGCGCACCCGCGCACCAGAGCAGGAGGGCGAGGAGCTGGGCCAGCGGAGCTACCGGCTGCGGTCCGAGGCTGAGCCGCAAAGCCTCGGCCAACGCATTGGACGGCAGCAGCAGGCCCACCAGGGCCAGCGGGCCGGGGAGCCGCTCGACCGGCCAAACGATGCCGCCTAGCAGGAGAAGCAGGAGGTAGAGGCCATTGGCAGCGGCCAGTGTGGTCTCGGCCCGCAGGGTGCCAGCCAGGAGCAGCCCGATGCTGGAGAATGCAGCCGTGCCCAGGACGAGCGCCAGGAGCGCCCAGAGGAGGGAGCCCCCTGGTCGCCAGCCGTAGCCGAAGGCGGCGATCGCGAGCAGGAGAGCGATCTCGGCGGCGACGACAGCCACGACCGAGAGCACCTTGGCAGCCAGTAGCCGTCCTCGGCCCAGCGGCGTGCTGCCGAGCCGCTTGAGCACGCCGTAGCTGCGCTCGTAGGCGGTGCGGATGCCCAGGCTGACCAGCCCGGTAGACATCACCGCCAGCGCCAGCATCCCCGGCAGCAGGAAGTCGACCGGCTGCGCGTACTCCGGCGGCGCGATACCGAGCGAGGCGAAGAACACGAGCAGTACCGCCGGCACGACCAGCGTAATCAGCACGCCCTCAGCGCGACGTAGCGTTAACAGCATCTCCATCCGGGCCTGCGCGAGCAGTGCCTCCATCGGTGCTCTCCCTCACCACCGCTCTCCGGCCGCCTCCTCGGTACGACCGCGCCACCCAGCTCCACGAGCGCTGCTTACTCGCGCAGTTCATGGCCCGTCAGCCGCAGGAAGACCTCCTCCAGTGATTCATGGCCGACCCGAATCTCCGGCAGGAGCACCCCGGCGTCCCGCGCCCAGGCCGTCAGCTCGGCCAGGAGCTCGGCCGGCCGCTTGGTATGGATCACGTACCGCCCTGGCTGTACCTCCCAAGCGTCCAGCGCGGAGGGGAGCGCCCGCAGGGCAGCCAGATCCAGCCCGGCCGGGCCGGCGAACTGGACCTCGTCGGTCTCGGCCTGCGTCAGCTCCAGCGGCGACGCGAGCGCGACCAGCCGGCCATGGTCGATGATCGCGACGCGGTCGGCCAGCCGCTCCGCCTCCTCCATGAAGTGAGTGGTCAGCAGCACCGTGGTCCCGCGCTCGCGCAGCGAGGAGATCAGTGCCCAGGTCAGCCGGCGGGCCTGCGGGTCCATGCCGGTGGTCGGCTCGTCCAGGAAGAGCAGCTCCGGCTTCCCGACCAGCGCCGCCGCCAGCGCGAGGCGTCGCTGCTGCCCGCCGGAGAGCTGGCGGTAGCGCACCCGTGCGACCTCTTCCAGCCCGACCAGCCGGATCAGCTTCCAGGGATCTTCAGCCTCCTGGTAGAAGTGCCTCAGGAGATCCAGGAATTCGATCGGCGTTACCGTCGGGTAGATGCCCCCGCTCTGGAGCATCACCCCGATGCGCCGCCGGAGCTCGTCGGCGTCTCGCTGCGGGTCGAGCCCTAGCACGCGCACCTCGCCGGCATCGGCCGTCCGGTAGCCTTCGAGGATCTCGATCGTGGTGGTCTTGCCGGCACCGTTCGGCCCGAGGAGCGCGAAGATCTCCCCATGCCGGATCGTGAAGCTCAAGCCATCTACCGCGACCCGCTCACCGTAGCGTTTCACCAGGTCGCGGACGACGACCGCATTCTCGAGCCCAGCCTCGGGGCGACGTTCCCGGCCAGGCTGGATCGCGGTTCGATCGAGCTGCCCACTCTCCCATCGATTCACCAGTTGGTCCCTCATCGCCTGCAGCTCGCTGCGAGATTGTACGCCTATCGCATCGGCGTAGCCGTCCGTGGCTCCTCAGCGTCCGGTAGGTCGAGGAGTCGTACGATGTCCAGGTTCCACCGGAACTGCTCCGGCGATGCCTCGGCGCGGTAGCCCCAGATCGGTACGCCTGCCTCGTACGCCCCGCCATGCGAGCGGAGGCGCACGGCAGCCCGGGTTGAACCGATCGAACCGGGCTCGGCGAAGACCGTCTCCGGTGACGCCAGGACGAACAGGTCTCCGATCCGGTCGGCCGGCAGCCGGAAGCGCTCGACAGCCTCCTCACGGAGGTACACGGCCTCGATCCCTTCTGTCTCACGCAGGAGCGCGAGGGCTTCGGCAACCCACTCCGGTGCGAGGTAGAGATACCCGGCGCCGCCCATGTTGTCGTGATGCACCACGTAGCGATCCTTGATGGGTGGGACGAAGGCTGCCGGGAGGCCGCGCTCGCCCAGCAGGGCAACCAGGTCGAGCCCGATTGTCTTGTCGCGCATGCCGTGATCGGCGGTGATCAGCACCTGGTGTTCCGGGAAAGTCTCCAATAGCTCGCCCAGCAGCGCGTCGAGCGTCTCGATGTGGCGGATCGCCTCAGCCGACTCCGGGCCGTGCTTGTGCATCACGTAGTCGGTGGTGCTGCAGTAGATCAGGTCAGGGTCGTAGGTCCGGAGCACCCAGCGGAGGGCGCGGAGCTGCCAGTAGTCGATCTCCGCCGAGTAGATGCTGGCCGGTGCGCCCACGGCTTGCACCGCCTCGGCCGGCGGGCGCTCGGCCGAGAAGGCGATCATCGCGCCTCGGCCGAGGAAGTGCAGCAGCTTCTCCTTCGTCACCAGGAGCGCGGTGCGGAGTCCGGCTCGGGCTGCCCGCTCCAGCGCGGTCGGAGCGCGCAGGTACTCAGCCGTCTCGATAAAGCGCCCCTGGCCGGTGACTGGATCGTACCAGTAGTTGCTGGCGATGCCGTGCGTCTCCGGGAACGTGCCGGTGAGGATGGAGGCATTGTTGACGTTGGTCACCGAGGGCAACACACCATGGCCGACGGTGAAGAAGCCCACGTGGGCCACCGCGTCGAGCGACGGGGTGCGCGCGGTCTCGAGGTACTCCGGGTCGAGGCCGTCGAGGCAGATCAAGACCGTCTTGCGCCGCATCGCCCCAGCTCCTTCACAGCGCGTAGAGCATGAGGTAGATGATCCAGCCGGTGGCCGCCACGTAGAGCCAGACCGGCAGCGTGAGGCGGGCGATCCGACGGTGGCGGCGAAACTGACGGGTGAGCGCCCGGTAGATCGTCACCAGCACCATCGGTCCGAGAGCGGTAGCCAGAACTGTGTGCGAGATCAGGATGGCGAAGTAGACGACGCGCAGGGCTCCCTCGCCGGTGTAGAGCTTGCTGCCGAGGAGCAAGTAGCGCATCACATAGACGACGAGAAAGAGCGCGGCGAAGGTGGTCGCGGTCAACATGGCCCACTTGTGGGCCTCCACCTTACGCCGGCGGATGCACAGGTAGCCGGTCGCCGCGGCCAGCCCGCTGATCGCGATTAGCGTCGTGTTGAGGATGGGCAGCCAGGTCTCCACGGTCCACCGTGCTCCTCCTCGCTAACCTGGCGCGATCGAGCGCCAGGGCGAGCGCTCCATACGATGATAGGACAGCGGCGAAACCTATTCGGTCAGGAAATCCCTGACGACAGCCATCTGTACCGGCGCATCCCTCACCCATGCAGCGTGTCGAGCCGTGGCACGCCATAACGCGCGGCGGTGGCCAGGAGCTGGCTCCAGGTCGAGTCCTCGATCGGGATGCCGGCCCGGCGACGTTGCTGCTCGGCCTGGTACTCGGGCTCTCCGGGGTACAGCACCTCGCTGAAGCCCTCGGCCGGCGGCGTCGCCTTGAGGTAGCGAACGAAGGCGGCGATCTCGGCCTTGAACTCGTCGAGCGGCCGGAAGGCGCTCGGGTCAATGACCAGCATGAAGGCGCCGTCGTTGTGCCGGCCCCGTGGATCGACACCGAAGCCCAGGCCTGGCAGCAGGGCAGCGAGGATCTCGACGGCGACTGAGAGCGCGTACCCCTTGTGCCCCTCCGAGCCGCCGAGCGGCAGCATAACGCCGCCGGCGTAGAAGTCGTCGGGATCGGTCGTGGGACGGCCGTCACGGTCAAGGATCCAGCCCGGTGGGATGGCCTGCC
>BEIC01000092.1 GCA_002898875.1 bacterium HR26 | reverse complement strand
ATCACCTTCGGCTGCGACATCAGCGCGATGTTGTAGCCGAAGGCGCCGAACAGGTAGCCGTTGATCGACTGCGCCTGGTCGCTGGCGAGGAAGGCCACCAGCGGCGCGACATTCACCGGGTCCTTTTCCGTCCCCGCTGCCAGCTCGCTGGGCAGCTTGCCGTGCTGCTGGAGCGTCGCCTCCCGTACCGTCGGGATCGAGTCGATCATCCGCGTCCAGCCACTCGGCAGAATGGCATTCGCGGTCACGTTGTAGCGTGAAAGCGCGTTGGCGCAGCTCAGCGTCAGCCCAATGATCCCCGCCTTGGCCGCGGCGTAGTTCGGCTGGCCGGGCGCTCCGAAGGCCGAAGTAGAGGACATGTTGATGATCCGCCCCCACCGCTGCTCGCGGAAGCGCACCGACGCCCACTTGCAGACGTTGAAAGTACCTTTCAGGTGGACGTCCAAGACCGCCTGCCATTCCTCAGGGGTCATGTTGAAGATCATCCGGTCGCGCAAGATCCCGGCCACATTTACCACCACATCCAGCCGGCCAAACTCATCCACCGCTTGCGCCACCATCCGCTCCGCCGCCCCGTAGTCCGCCACCGACTCGGTGTTGGCCACCGCCCGCCCACCGAAGCCCTGGATCTCCGCGACCACCTGCTGGGCGACGGACTCATCCTTGCCTTCGCCATTGAGCGCGGTCCCCAGGTCGTTGACCACCACCGCCGCCCCCTCGCGGGCCAGCAGCAGCGCGATCCCCCGGCCGATCCCACGGCCCGCCCCCGTCACCAGCGCGACTTTGCCGTCCAGCATCCCCATCGCTTCGCTCCTAGCGCTTCGCGTCGTAGTAGACCCGCCGCTCCCAGAGCTGGATCCCCGGCGCGATCTCCCGCCAGCTCGAAGGGTTAGCTTGCATCGCTGCCGTCCCGCGCACCGGCCGGTCGTGGCCCGGTAGCTCGACCGGCTCGGGCAGATCGAGCAGCGGCCCGATCGTGCTCGGGAAGACCTCCGCGATCTCCGCTGGCGACCAGCCGCCCTCCTTGCGCAGCACCGCCGCCAGCTCCCAGTGCGAGTAGATCGAGATGGTGTAGCCACGGACGCCGAAGAAGTGGCCGTTGATTCCGGCCGCCTCGTCGGTCGCAAGGAAGGCGACCATCGGCGCGACGTTGGCCGGGTCACCCTCGGTACCCTCGGCCAGCTCGCTCGGCGGCTTCCCGTGCACCCGGGCGAACTCCTGCCCGCGCGGCGTCGAGTCGATCATGCGAGTGGTGGCATACGGCAGAATAGCGTTCGCGGTCACGTTGTACTTGGCCATGCTGTTGGCCAGAACCGCGGTCAGGCCCAGAATCCCGTACTTGGCCGCCGCGTAGTTGGGCTGGCCGGGGCTTCCCCAGGCGGAGACGCTGGAGAAGTTGATGATCCGCCCACTCCCCTGCTGGCGCATCAATGCCGACGCCTGGCGGCAGACGTTAAACGTGCCATTCAGGTGCACCGCGGAGACTGCGTCCCACTCCTCTTCGGTCATGTTGAAGATCATGCGGTCGCGCAGGATGCCGGCCACGTTCACCACCACGTCCAGCCGCCCGAAGGCCTCAAGGGCCTGCTCGACCATTCGTCCAGCGGCAGCGTAGTCCGCTACCGATTCCGTGTTGGCGACGGCCCGCCCACCGAAGCCCTGGATCTCCGCCACCACCTGCTGGGCGACGGATTCGTCCTTGCCTTCACCGCTCAGGGCCGTGCCCAGGTCGTTGACCACCACCGCCGCCCCCTCGCGGGCCAGCAGCAGCGCGATCCCCCGGCCGATCCCACGGCCCGCCCCCGTCACCAGCGCGACTTTGCCGTCCAGCATCCCCATCGCTTCGCTCCTAGCGCTTCGCGTCGTAGTAGACCCGCCGCTCCCAGAGCTGGATCCCCGGCGCGATCTCCCGCCAGCTCGAAGGGTTAGCTTGCATCGCTGCCGTCCCGCGCACCGGCCGGTCGTGGCCCGGTAGCTCGACCGGCTCGGGCAGATCGAGCAGCGGCCCGATCGTGCTCGGGAAGACCTCCGCGATCTCCGCTGGCGACCAGCCGCCCTCCTTGCGCAGCACCGCCGCCAGCTCCCAGTGCGAGTAGATCGAGATGGTGTAGCCACGGACGCCGAAGAAGTGGCCGTTGATTCCGGCCGCCTCGTCGGTCGCAAGGAAGGCGACCATCGGCGCGACGTTGGCCGGGTCACCCTCGGTACCCTCGGCCAGCTCGCTCGGCGGCTTCCCGTGCACCCGGGCGAACTCCTGCCCGCGCGGCGTCGAGTCGATCATGCGAGTGGTGGCATACGGCAGAATAGCGTTCGCGGTCACGTTGTACTTGGCCATGCTGTTGGCCAGAACCGCGGTCAGGCCCAGAATCCCGTACTTGGCCGCCGCGTAGTTGGGCTGGCCGGGGCTTCCCCAGGCGGAGACGCTGGAGAAGTTGATGATCCGCCCACTCCCCTGCTGGCGCATCAATGCCGACGCCTGGCGGCAGACGTTAAACGTGCCATTCAGGTGCACCGCGGAGACTGCGTCCCACTCCTCTTCGGTCATGTTGAAGATCATGCGGTCGCGCAGGATGCCGGCCACGTTCACCACCACGTCTAGCCGCCCGAAGGCCTCAAGGGCCTGCTCGACCATTCGTCCAGCGGCAGCGTAGTCCGCTACCGATTCCGTGTTTGCGACGGCTCGCCCACCGAAACCCTGGATCTCCGCGACCACCTGCTGGGCGACGGACTCATCCTGGCCTTCGCCATTGAGCGCGGTCCCCAGGTCGTTGACCACCACCGCCGCCCCCTCGCGGGCCAGCAGTAGCGCGATCCCCCGGCCGATCCCACGGCCCGCCCCCGTCACCAGCGCGACTTTGCCCTCGAGCTTGCCCATGCGCTCCCTCCTCAGTCTCCACCGGCTCTCCTGATCCTCGCGGTCTTCTCTGTCGATAACCGAACGTTCGCCCTCACCTCGTCTACGGCGTCCTGTACCGTCCGACGCGGTCCACTTGCCGGAAGACAACGATCCCCTGGTTGCGGTGCCAGATCGCGAACTGGCCGGCTGTCAGTGCTCCCGGGTTGATCAGGTAGCGTCGCCGGGGATCGAGCTGGATGAGCCCGCGTGAGAGGTCGAGCGGCCCGCGGTCGTCCCGCGCCTGCCGGTAGTGGGTGTGCCCGGCAAAGGTGATGCGCGGACGACCGTCACGGCTGGAGCTGTGCGTACCCGGTGCGATCCGGCCCAGCGCGTCATCGTGAGCCCAGTCCTCCCCGGTTACCTCATGGGTCAGGCAAACACCGTCGATGACGAGTCGCTCTCGCAACGTCGCCAGCAGCCTGACCGTCTCCTCGGGCAGGGCGAGCTTCCCCTCTCTCGCCGCCAGCGCGAGCTCCCGTTCGTGGTTGCCGTAGACGCCGATGACCGGCCAGCCGGCGAGCAGGAGCGCGCAGCGATCAGCCTGGTCGGGACGATCGAACAGGTCGCCGAGCAGAGCGATCGTCTCCACGCCCTCGTCCCGGCACAGCTCGAGCGCCCGGCGGAGCGCCTCCTGCTCCCCGTGCACGTCCGCCAGGAAGGCAACTACCCGGCCCAGGCTCATGGCGCGCCCTTCGCCGGGACAACCAAGCAGTCGACCGCTTTGGCCCCCTGGCCACGGTCGAAGACCACCAGCGGGTTGATGTCGATCTCGCTCACCTCATACTGCAGATCGATGCAGAGTTGCGAGAAACGGAGCAGAACATCGACCATCGCGTCCAGGTCGGCTGGCCCGGCGCCGCGAGCGCCGGTCTCGAGCACCGGCGCGGCCCGCAGCCGCGCGAGCATGGCCCGGCAGTCACGTCTGGTCAGCGGCGGCACGCCGAGCGCCACGTCTTTCAGAAGCTCGACGAAGATCCCGCCGAGGCCGACCGCGATTGCCGGCCCGTAGACTGGATCGACCGTCATACCTACGATCAGCTCGCGTCCATCCGCCACCATCTCCTGGACGAGCACGCCGGCAACCCGCGCGTGAGGGTCGTGCCGCCGACAGTTCTCCATGACGCGCGCGAAACCCTCGCGCACCGCGTCGTCGCTGGCAATTCCGAGGAGAACCCCACCGGCCTCGGTCTTGTGCGCGATGTCGGGCGATTCGACCTTGAGCGCCACCGGGAAGCCGATCTCGCGTGCCGCGGCCAGCGCCTCCTCGGGGCTCGTGGCCAGCCGCTCGCGCGTCACCGGGATGTCGTAGAGACGGAGTATCGCTTTCGCCTCGCGCTCGACCAGCGGCCGCCCGCCCGCGGCGCGCACCAGCGCCCGTGCCTGCTCGGCCATGGCGCTCGGCTCGGCACGCGGGCGTGGCTCGGCCCGTCGCTCTCTCAGGAACTCCGCGTAGCAGATCAGGGCGCGGATCGCCCGCAAGCCGTTCTCTGCCCCTTGCAGGAACGGTACCCCGTCCCAGTGTGTCACTGGGTCGACCGGCGGCTGCCCCCATCGAGAGCCGTCGTGCATCTTGCCCGTCACCAGTGACAGGACGAGGAACACCTTGTCGGGATACCGCTCCGGCATCGATTTGATCACCCGGCCGACCGGGGAATCGAGGTCGATCTTGTTCGGATACGCTTGCCCGTACACGACCGTGTGAATGTTCGGGTCTTCGGCCATCGCGACCAGTGAGCCCTCGGTGATCTCGGGCTGCGTGGCCGCCTGGCCTGTCGTGTCAAGCGGGTTGCCCACGGTGCCGTAGGGCGGGATTACCGGCTTGAGCTTGGCGACCGTCTCCGGCGCCAACGCCGGGAGGGAGACGCCGAGGTCCTGGCACAGGTCGGAGATCAACCCACCGGCGCCGCCGGAGACGAAGATCGTTCCGACTCCCGGCCCCTTTGGCAGCCGCTTCGTATGGAAGGCCGCCAGCGTCTCGATCATCTCGTCGAGCGTGTTAACCCGGATCAAGCCGTACTGCCGCATCACCGCGTCGATGGCCTCGTCGGAGCCGACCAGCGAGCCGGTATGGGCCAGCGCGGCCCGACGGCCTCCTTCCGAGCGACCGACTTTGAGCACGACGATCGGCTTGCCAGCGTCCGCCGCCTGCTCGGCGACCTGAAGCAGTTTCCCCGGGTCGCGGAACTGCTCGATGAAGCAGCCGATGACCCGGGTCTCCTCGTCCTCGACGCAGAAGCGGATAAAGTCGGCCGCTTCCAGGTCGGCCTCGTTACCGGTCGTCACCACGTAGGTAAAGCCGATCTCGCGATCCTGCGGTGGGATGATCATGCTGTAGGTGAGCAGCCCGGACTGGAAGACGAGCGAGATCGGCCCGCGCGCGATCGTCGTGTACGGGCCGGACTTGGCCACCAGCCTCGCCGGGGTGCTGACCAGGCCGAGGCAGTTCGGCCCCACCACCCGGATGCCGGTGCGGCGGGCGAACTCTCGGATCGCGACCTGGCGCCGGCGTGCCTCCTCGTCGTCCTGCTCGCCGAAGCCGCTGGTGATGATGTTGACTGCGGTCACCCCGGCCCGCTCGGCCTGCTCCAGCACGCCGAGGACGGCATGGCTGGGAACCACGATGATCGCCTGGTCTACCCCACCAGGGATGGCGTCGAGCACCGGGTAGCAGGGCGTGCCGAGCACCTCCTGGTACTTCGGATTGACGGCAAAAACCTCCCCCTGAAACCCGAAGTTGAGGATGTTGCGGTGGATATTGAACGCGAACCCCACCTGCGGGGTGGCGCCGACGATCGCCACCCGCTCAGGGTAGAACAGGGCCCGCATCGTCCGGTGGAACGCCGCCGCGTCGAGCGCCTGGCCGGGCTCAGGTACCTGCCTTCGCTCGCTCGATCGCACAGCCGGCGACGCGCCGCCGGCCGCCGATTGCATGGACTCCATCGCCACCTCCTCCCCTCGCCGCCACGCCTCGTTTCTGAAGGCATAGCAGCGGTGAGCCGAAGCGCGCCCGTTAGAAGTAGATGCGGCCGATCGTCTCGGCGACGCAGGCCGGCTTCTCTTCCCCCTCGACCTCGATCGTACGCAGGTGGGTCATCTGCACGGCCTTCCTGTCGATCTCCTCGACCGCGAGAAGCTTGGTCCTCATCCGGATGCGCCTGCCGACGCGGACCGGCGCCGGGAAGCGGACACGGTTCAAGCCGTAGTTGACCGCCAGCTTGCCCCCGAGGTCGATCTTCACCCCCCGGCTCAGGCTCCCGAGATAGGGGATCAGCGACAGCGTCAGGAATCCGTGGGCGATGGTGCCGCCGAAGAACGTTCGCTTCGCACGCTCCGGGTCGACGTGAATGTACTGGTGGTCGCCGGTGGCGTCGGCGAAGGCGTTTACCCGCTCCTGGGTGATCTCGACCCACTCGCTGACGCCGATCTCCTCCCCCACGAGCTTCTTCAGCTCGTCGACTGTTCTCACCACGCGCTCGGCTGGCGCTTGGGGTTCGCTCACCACTGCCTCCTCTCGCTGCCCGCGCTCGCCCGGGGCTCATGCCGACCCGGCGACGCGGCCGGCCAGCGCCTCCTGCAACACCCGCTCACGGTGGTACTCCGTATCGCCGTAGAGTGGCTCCAGGTGCTTGGCCCGCTTGAAGTAGAGGTGCAGGTCGTACTCCCAGGTGAAGCCGATCCCGCCATGCACCTGGATCGCGTCGCCGCAGACCCGGCGCGCCGCCACGTTCACGGTGGACTTGGCTACCGAGGCTGCCAGTGCCGCGTCGGGCGCCCCCGCATCCAGTGCCCAGGCCGCGTAGTACACGGCCGCGTGAGCGTTCTCGACCAGCTCCAGCATCTCGGCCAGCTTGTGCTTGATAGCCTGGAACTGCCCGATGTACTGCCCAAATTGCTTCCGCACCTTGGCGTAGTCGACCGACATCTCGAGCGCCTTGCGCGCCGCGCCCAGCATCTCGGCGCTGGCGCCGACCGCCGCCTGCCGGAGCGCCACCTCCACCGCGGGCCAGGCGCCGCCCTCGGGCCCGACCCTGTTCTCCGCCGGAACCCGCACGCCTTCGAAGCGCAGTGTCGCCGTCTTCGAGGTCAGGTCCATCATCACCTCGGGCTCGATCACGAGCCCAGGAGCGTCGGCGGGGACCGCGACCAGCGAGATCCCCTCGGCCCCGCGCCCCCCACCGGAGCGGGCGACCACCAAAATGTCATCGACCGACTGCCCGAACGGGACGAAGCGCTTGATCCCGTCGAGCCGGTAGCTCTCCCCCTCACGTGCCATCGAGAGGCCGATGGCGTCCGGCCCCCAGGAGATCCCGTCCTCCAGGAAGGCGAGCGACATCGCCAGATCGCCGTTGCAGATGGCTGGGAGATAGCGCATCTGCGCGCGGCTGTCACCGGACGCCATGATCGCCCCCCCGGCCAGGATCACGGTGGCGAAGTAGGGTCCCGGGTACGGGATACGACCCATCTCCTCAAGCACGATGGCTTGTTCGATCATCCCCAGCCCCGCACCGCCGTACTTCTCCGGGAACGGCAGCATGCCTAGCTGGACGAGCCGCCGGTAGAGGTCGCGATCGTAGCCCCGTGGGTGCTCCATCATCGCGCGGACGTGGCTCACCGGGCACTGCTCGCTCAGGAACTCCCGCACTAGGCCGCGCAGCATCACCTGATCCTCAGTGAACTCGAAGTCCATCTCAGTCCGCTCCGTCCCCACTCGCCGCCCCGGCCACCTGCGCGGCCACCCGGTCGGCCCGCACCTCTTTGGGTAGGCCGAGCACTCGCTCGCCGATGATGTTCTTCTGGATCTCCGAGGAGCCCGCGTAGATCGTGCCCGCGCGCGACCAGAGGAAGGCGTACATCCAGCTCCCGGCCTCGCCGTACGCCGCGCCCGGCTCCAGCGCCAGCTCGTCTGGGATGCCGCCGACTTGCTGGCCGTACGGCCCCAGGATGTCGAGGATCAACTCCTGGACGCGCTTGTCCAGTTCCGAGTAGTGCAGCTTGGCGAGCGAGGACTCCGGGCCGGGGCGCAGCCCACGCTCCAGCCGACTCAAGATACGGAGCGAGGCATAGCGCAGCACTTCCATCTCAGCGTAGATCTGCCCGAGCTTTTGCCGCACCACTGGGTCTTCGATCGCCGGCCGGCCGTCCCGCTGGAGCACCCGGCAGACGTCGAGCAGGCGAGTGACCTGTTGCAACAGCCTGGCGTAGCGGCTCAGCGTGTTGCCCCCGCGCTCGTAGGAGAGCGTCGTCTGGGCGATCCGCCACCCGCCGTTGAGCTCGCCGACCAGGTTCTCGCGCGGTACACGGACATCGGTGAAGAACACCTCGCAGAACTCCTCGCTACCGCTGATCTGCTTGAGTGTCCGCACCTCGATGCCTGGGGTATGCATGTCGACCAGGATGCAGGAGATCCCCTGATGCTTAGGAGCACTGCGGTCGGTTCGCGCGAGCAGCAGTCCCCAGTCGGCTTCGTGAGCGCCGCTGGTCCAGATCTTCTGCCCGTTGATCACGAACTCGTCGCCGTCGAGATCGGCGCGGCACTGGAGACTGGCCAGGTCTGAGCCGGCGTTTGGCTCCGAGTACAGCTGGCACCAGAGCTCCTCGGCCGTAAGCAGCTTGTGGATGAAGCGCCGCTTCTGCTGCTCTGTCCCGTGGTGGATGAGCGTCGGGATCACGATGGCGATCCCGAGGCCGTTGAGCGGGGGCGGTGCCTTAGCCCGTACCATCTCCTCGCCGACGATGGCCTGCTCCATCGGCCGGGCATCGCGCCCGCCGTACTCCCTAGGCAGGCCCATGCCGATGAATCCGGCGTCGTATAGCTTGCGGTGCCAGGCCTTCTTCTCCTCCATGGTGGTGAGCTTGTGGCGCGGCACGTTCTCGGCCAGCCAGGCACGCACCCACTGCCGGAAGGCCTGGTCCTCCAGCGTATAGCTCAGGTCCATTCCGGACTCCCTCCGTGAACAGGGACACCACCCAGTCGTCGCTGAGGCGAGCCGTTCGATCGTCCAGCTCTCGCGGCGTCGCTGCCACCGTGATGCTGGCCCTCCGGCCAGCTACCGCGAGCGCTCACCGGTCGCAGAGCCTCGCATCGTCGCGGGAAAGCTCTCGCCTACGCTACCGCCCTGTCTCACCGCTGTCAACTCCGCGCGGGCGAGCTTGAAGAACCAGAGGCAGCTGCCTATACTCTGTGGCGTGGCCGGTCGACGACCATCTCATCGGGCAGGAAGCTGAACGATGGGCAAGTGCCGGTTCACAAATCTGCTCCCGCGGCTACGCCGCACTCCCCCATGTGCGTCGATGATCGGCGTGCTCTCGTACTGGCCGCGCATCTGCCACTGTTGGCCTCTTCGCTAGGTCAGCTGTCATCAGCGTTTGAAGCCAACTGGGTGTGACTGCATCCCGCGTTCGCCCTGGAACCAGGGGCTCATGTCGCTGGTACCCGGCGTAGGGCTGCGGCGCATACAGGGGAGGTAGGGCCGACCAGGGCAGGGTACGAGTAACCGATGGCCATCAAGCTCGGTGCTGCTTGGCTACCGGGACCGGTCAGCTAGACAGTGGCTGTGCTATCGTTTGCGCAGACGACAGGACAAGTGAGCCTGAGGCAGAGTGCCTGCTGAGGAAAGGAGGAGCCGCCGATGCGCACCGCTCCAGCGCCGCTCTTCCAGCAGCTCTGGTCACGGCCACAGTGGGAAGGAC
>BEIC01000091.1 GCA_002898875.1 bacterium HR26 | reverse complement strand
ACCACGATGTCGCGCACGCCGACCCGGTAGAGCAGCCGGGCGACGCCGATGCCGGACAGCCCGGCGCCGGCGATGACCACCCGCACCGTCTCGAGCCGCTTGCCGACGACCTCGAGCGCGTTCTTGAGCGCGCCGAGCACCAGGATGGCGGTGCCGTGGTGCTGGTTGCTGAAGACCGGGATCGGTGCCCCCTTCTCCAGGTGGTCGGCGATGGTAAAGCTGTGCGGTGCCCGGATATGGTCGAGGCAGATGGCTCCGAAAGTTGGGGTCAGTGCCAGGGCAGCCTCGACGATCGCCAGCGGGTCATGCAGGTCAACGCAGATCGGCACGGCGTCGACGCCGGCGAAGGTTTTGAAGAGGACGCTCTTCGCCTCGAGGAGCGGCAACGCGGCTTCGACCGGTCCGCGAGTGGGGCCGAAGAGGTCGGAGGCGTCGGTGAGCAGGGCGACCGCGTTGCCGCGCGAGGTGAGGTCGAACGAGGCGACCTCGTCCTGGCTGATGACCCGGCAGGCCTCGGCGACGCCAGGGGTATAGACCAGGCTGAGCATGGCGCGGTCGCGCAGCGGGACCTTGCTGGCGATCCCGATCAGCCCCCGGTAGCGGCGGCGGAACGCCAGGGCCGCATCTGGCTGGTCAAGCAGGTACACGCGCTGTCACCCTGACCGAAGCAGCCGATGCCTCCTCCAGCGGCCGATTGTACGCCCTCGCCATCGCCGCGGCAATCGCGTCCGACTCCCGGCTGTCTCACAGGTGGCAGGTGGGTTCAGGCAAGGGTCGATCCCTGCAGTGCGAAGACCGTGGCTCAGGGGCGTCCGCCGTCCGGCCGGTAGCCGAACGAGGGCGAGGTGTGGTGCTGGGCGCCTCCCCCCGGCGTGCCGGTTGCGCCCGCTGTGCCTGTCTCGCGAGGGTCGCTCCGCCGCTGGAGATCCCGGGCTCGCTCTGTCTCATTCCCTGGGGCCACAGCGTCGAGGATGGACCAGGAGTGCGGGATGCGCGTCGCCAGCACGTCGCGGAAGCGGGGCAGCACCGAGGTCATGCCCGGAGCCCCACCTGGCTGCGTTGCCCGCCTGGCCAGCAGCGCCCGTGCTTCCTCCGGGTCGAGCTCGGCGATCAGCGAGAGCCCCGCTCCTCCGGCGCCGATCACTACCGCTCGGTCGCCGATGCGTACCACGTGCAGCACGCCGGAACCGCCGAGCGGTAACGTATCGATTACCTCGAGGAGATCGCTGGTCGAGGACGAGAGCGCCATGCGCCGGTTCAGGTAGCGCAGCCCGCGGATCGCCGCGTAGGCTCCGGCGATCACCACGATCAGCGGGACGACCATGCTGCCCATGATCTCCCAGGCCGAGGGTGCGCTGGAGAAGCGATAGTCCGACTCCTCGAGCTGGGCATAGCCCTCCGCCAGGAACGTCGACCCGTCATTGCCGGCTGTCGCCGGCTGGGCCGGCTGCTCGTCCGCCTCTCGCAGCCCCGCGAGCAGTTGCCCGGCCAGGAGCGCCACGACGAGCAGGCCAGCCAGGGCGATCCAGCGGCCGGGTATTCGCCCGAGCCGGTCAGCCCCTCGCCAACCGCCTGGGACGTTATGCCACTGTCGCCACATCACGCGCCGCCGCTGCTTGCCAGTCGCTTCTCCGGCGAGACGATCTCGACGATCCGGATAGCGAACTTCTCGTCGACCACGACGACTTCACCCCGGGCGATCAGCGTCTTGTTGATGGTCAGGTCGACCGGCTCGCCGGCCAGCCGGTCGAGCTCGATGACCGAGCCCGGGCGCAGCCCGAGGATGTGCTTGATCTGCATCCGGGTCGAGCCGAGCTCCGCGGTCAGCTCGACCTCGACATCCCGCAGCAGCTCGATCGGGTGCAGCGGCCCGCTGGTCACCTGCTCGCCGAGCGAGACGAACTGTGCTTCCTGCACCGGCATGTCGCTGGACCGGATGTTGCGCGTCTCGTCCTCTTTCATCCGGCCGCCTGCGTCGTTCCCCATAACGATTCACCTCCTTCGTCCTCCATCTCCGTGGGCGCCGGCCACTCGTCCCCGTACAGCCCGGCGATCCGCACCGCGAACGACCGTCCACGCCGCCCGGGGAAGGCGAGGAAGCATGGCTCCTCCTCAACGAAGACCGGCAGCGGCCGGTCGACCGGCGCGTGGAGCAGCAGGATGTCGCCGACGTCCAGCTCCAGCAGCTCGGCGACCGTCAGCGTTGTTCGCCCGATCTCCACCCGGAGGTGCAGGGACACCTCCTGGAGCTGTGCCGCCAGGTCGGCGATCGACTCGCTGCTGGCCGTGCGGCGCGGGTTGGCGAAGAGCACCCGGGCATTGAGCCGGGGCATGATCGGCTCGAGCGTCGATGCCGGGAGGGTGATCGTCATCTCGCCGCGCGCGTCGAACAGCCGCACTTCATGGCGTACCAGCAGCACGATCTCGCTCGGCAGCATCCCCTGGAGTTGCTGCGCCGAGAGCACCACCTCGCAGCGCGAGGGCTGGAGCTTCACCACCTGGTCCCAGGCGCTGACCAGCTCGCGGAAGATCCCATCGCCGAGGTCCTGCAGCAGCGAGAGCTCGATCTCGGTTACCGTTGAGCTGGTGAACGACGGGCGCTCCTCGCCGGCGCCACCCAGCATGCGGTCGATGATGCGCGAGGCGATCCCGAAGTCCATCTGGATCAGCACCCGCCCGACGAGCGGCTCCAGCTCGGCCAGGCAGAGGACGGTCTGAGCCGGCAGGCGGTCGAGGTAGTCGCCGAGCGTCGTCTGCTCGAGCTGTACGAGCTCGACATGCACTGCCGAGCGGACCTGAGCCGAGAGGTGATTGCTCACGTAGCGGTCGAAGGTGTCGTGGATGCTCTGGATCGAGCGGATGTGATCCTTGGAGAACTTGTCCGGGCGGCGGAAGTCGTAGGCAGCCGGCCGGCGCGAGCTGCCAGCGCGGCGTGCCGGCTTGCTGCTCCCGGACGTAGTGGGCTGGCGACTCGTCTTCCCCGACATCAGGGCTCCGTTCTCACTGGATCACGAACTGTGCCAGGTAGACCGCCTTGATCTCGTGATCGTGGAAGAGCGGCTGCAGGCGATCCTTGAGCTCCTGCTTGAGCGCCTCCTTGCCTTCCGGCGTCGATACATCGGCCACGGTCTTCGAGGTGAGCACCATGGTCAACACGTCCTGGATCTGCGGCTGCCAGGGCTGGAACTCGGCACTCAACGCCTCCTGCTCGTGCTTCAGCTCCTCAGGGCTCAGCTTCTCCGGATCCACGCCCTCCACCGCCAGCTCGACGACGACCTCGGCCTTGAGATAGCGGAAGCCGCCCGGGTCGGCGAGGTTGACGACGCGCTCGCCGAGCGAGATCGGGATGCCGCGCTCGGGCGGTTTCTGCGGAGCGGCCTCCGCCTGCTTGCCCCCGATGTTGACGTTCAAGACCACCGGCACGTGGACGATCCCGAGCTTCAGGGCCGCGCCCGCGAGCAGCACCAGCGCGAGCGGGATCACCAGCAGCACCCGACGTTTGAGCAGTCGCTTCACAACCCTTCCTCCCCGACCTGCCAGCGCTCAGGGGACGACCGGGCCGACCATCGATCCGGGCGCTGGCTGCAGGATCACGATGTCGACTCGCCGGTTCTTGCGCCGCCCCTCGAGCGTGCTGTTGTCGGCCCGCGGGCGATACTGGGCATAGCCCACGGCCGAGAGCCGCTCGGGGGGTAGCCCCGATACGTCTGTCAGATAGCGCACCGCCGCTACCGCTCGCATCACCGAAAGCTCCCAATTGTCCGGGTATGCACCGGCCGGAGGGGGGACATTGTCGGTATGCCCCTCCACGCGCACCTGGTTCGGGAGCGCAGCCAGGATGCCGGCGATCCCGTCGAGCACGCGGGCTGCCTCGGGCCGGAGCTGGGCCTGGCCAGGTGGGAAGAGCAGCGTGTCGGAGAGGTGGATGACGATCCCCTCGTAGGTCAGCTCGACTTCGACCGACTCGCGATCCAGCCCTAAGCGTGTCAGCAGTGACATCATCTCGGCACGCACGCCCAGGTAGGTCGCAAAGCGCGGGTCCTGCTCCAGCGGCGCAGTGATACGTTTGGGCGGGGCCGGGCTGTCCAGCACCTCCAGGTTGAAAGCCGCTCGCAGCGAGGAGGTCACCTGCCGGAACTTCTCGAGGTCGGCGCGCGAGATCGAGTACATCACGACGAAGAAGACCAGGAGCAGGGTAATCAGGTCGGCGTAGGTGATCAGCCACCGCTCGTGATTCTCATGCTCCTGCTCGTGGTGCTGGGCCCGCCGTGCCATGGCTGCCTACTCGCCCCCCGACGCCATCGCGCTGGCGCCGGCCCGGGCCGCTGCTCCCTGCGCCGCCTTCGCCACCCGGGCAGCCGGCGGTAGCAGGACGATCAGCTTCTCGCGTAGCATGCGCGGGTTCTCGCCGGCCTGGATCCCGAGGATGCCCTCGATGATGAGCTGGCGCTCCTCGATCTCCTCCTTGCTCCGCAGCTTCAGCTTGTTGCCGATCGGGAACCAGAGGAGGTTGGCCGAGGCGACGCCGTAGAGGGTGGCCAGGAAGGCGACGGCGATGGCCGGGCCCAGCTCGTCCGGGTTCTCCAGGCTGCTCAGCACGTGGACCAATCCCATAACCGTGCCGATGATCCCCATGGTCGGCGCGAAGCCGCCCATGGTGGTGAACATGCCGTAGCCACGCGCGTGCCGCGCCGCCATCGCCTCGACATCGGCACGCAGGATCTGCTCGGTAACCTCGGGGTCGGTGCCATCGACCACCATCATCACCGCGCGCTTGAGAAAGGGATCATCGATCGGGTGTCCCTCCAGCGCGAGCAAGCCGTCCCGGCGCGCCATCTCGGCCAGCTTGACGATCTCCTCCACCAGCTCCGGGCGCCGGTCGGGCGGAGTCTTCATCGACCTGGCGATCAGCTTGGGGATGGAAAGGATATCGGCCAGCGAGTAGCTGGTCATGGTCGCGCCGAGCGTCCCGCCGAACACGATCATGGCCGCCGTGACCCCGAGGAGCGACGCGGCGTGACCGCCTTCCAGCAGGAAGGCGACGATCAGCGACGCAAAGCCGAGGGCGATACCGACCAGGGTAGCGATATCCATTAGGCTACTTCCTCACTCGACGACTGGTGGCGATGGCGGCCGCGGCGGCAATGCGACCCCCTCGATCCCTCCATGCACCGCTCGCCGGTAGGCGAGCACCCGCCGCACGATCTCATCGACCGGCTCTCGTACCATCAGCCGCTTCTTGGTCACCAGCACGATCACGGTCTCCGGCACCGACTCGATCGACTCGATCAGCTCCGCGTTGATCACGATCTCCTCGCCGTCCAGGCGGGTCACCGCGATCATAGCCCGCTCCGAACCGGGACCCCGGCGAGGCAAGGCAGTTTGACCGCCACCCGCCAGGGGTGCCAAGCCGCCGGTAGTCCCAACCGGATGAGTACTTCAGCCACAGGGCCGAACAGGAAGCAGACCCTACCGCGTCGGTACCGCTGTACCTGGCGAAGCCGTGACGCGCTGGGCATGCCTGCTCTCCGAGCGCCGGCATAGAGTGCAGCAACGGGAAGGGATGAGCTCCGGGCTGTCGTCGTGCGCCAAGTGGTAGCCCGCATCACCACCGCCGGTGAGGTTAGCGATGACCATGGCCAGCATTGTGGATTACGCACCCATTCCCTCCGATCGACCAGCGGCGCGGTTACGCCGGGTCTGGCGCATGCTCGGCTTGCTCGGCGTCGCGCTCGTGACCTCGGCGTGTGGCCTGAACGCCACGCTCGGCAACACCCAGATCAATGTGCAAAGCGGCTCGCCGGGCGGCGAGGCGAATTCGCTGGCCTCGGGGCTGGAGCTGGTGTTCCTGCTGACGCTGCTCAGCCTGCTCCCGGCCATCCTGATGGTGATGACCTCCTTCACCCGGATTATCATCGTGCTCTCGTTCGTCCGGAACGCGATCGGCATCCCCCAGCTCCCACCGAACCAGGTGTTGATCGGCCTCTCGCTGTTCTTGACGATCTTCGTGATGGCGCCGGTCTGGCAGGAGATCAACCGGACGGCGCTCCAGCCCTACCTGGCCGGCGAGATCGACCAGCGAACCGCCTTCGACCGCGGGCTCGCCCCCCTGCGCCAGTTCATGTTCAAGCAGGCGCGCGAGAAGGACATCGCCCTATTCATGAATCTCGGCAATCAGCCCCGTCCGCGTAACCCCGACGATGTACCCACCTGGGTTCTGGTACCGGCCTTCATCCTGAGCGAGCTGAAGACAGCGTTCATGATGGGCTTCGTGATCTTCATCCCGTTCCTCATCATCGATCTCATCGTGTCGAGCACGCTGATGGCGATGGGGATGATCATGGTGCCTCCGGTCGTGGTCTCGCTGCCCTTCAAGATCCTCCTCTTCGTCATGGTCGATGGCTGGGACCTGCTGGTGCGGTCGCTGGTCAGCAGCTTCGCGTGAGAGGCAGTGGGCGATGAACGAGCTGATGCTCCTGGAACTGGCGCGCACAGCGATCACCACGCTCCTGCTGGTTCTCTTCCCGCTGCTGGCGGCCATCCTGGCCGTCGGCCTGCTGGTCAGCGTCGTGCAGGCGGTGACCCAGGTGAACGAGCAGACGCTGGTCTTCATCCCGAAGATCGTGGTCGCCTTCCTGGTCGTGCTCTTCGCCGGGTCATGGATGGCGCGGCAGCTCGCCGCTTTCACCGTCGAGGTGCTCACGATGCTGCCGCTACTGCGCCGGTGACCGGAATCGGAGGCACGGGCCGATGATGATCGATTCCCCGCTTCTCCCCAGCTCGATGGCCGTCTTCCTCCTGATGTCCGTCCGCATCGGGCTGGTGATCACGCTGATCCCCGGCCTGAGCGGCCGCTCGGTTCCGAACCAGGCCAAAGTTGCCCTCACCGTGCTCCTCGCGCTGATGCTCAGCCCCTTCGTGCAGGCCGACGCGGTCGCGCTCAGCCGGGCCGACCGCTTCGTCCTGGCGCTGGCGCAGGAGTTCCTGGTCGGCCTGGCGCTCGGGCTGGCGGTCGCGATGATCTTCGCCGCTGTGGAGATGGCAGCCAGCATCATCAGCTTTCAACTGGGGTTCAGCCTAGCGAACGTGTTCAACCCGACCCTGAACCTGCAGGGGACGGCCCTGAATACGCTCTACCTGGCGCTGGCCGCCCTGCTGCTCTTCATCACCAACGGCCACCACCTCTTGCTGCTCGGGCTCCAGCGCAGTTTCCAGACCATCCCGCTGGGCGGGGTCAGGCCGGCGCCGGGTGCCGACCAGACACTGGTCGAGCTGAGCGCCGCCATGTTCTCCGACGCCCTGCGGCTGGGGCTGCCGATCGCCGGCACGCTGCTGGTGGCCGACGTCGCGCTGGGCATCCTCAGCCGGATGGTGCCGCAGATGAACGTCTTCTTCGTGGGGCTGTCGGCCAAAGTCTTCGCCGGCCTGCTGCTGCTCGCCCTCACACTCCCCTTCCTCGTGCGCGTCCTCTCGGACGTGGTGACGCGCGAGCTCGGCGACGCGATGGCGCAGATGCTCCAGGTATTGAGGTAGGGAGAGCATGGCGAGCGAGCGCACCGAACGCGCCACGCCGCGGCGGCGACAGGAGGCCCGCAGGCAGGGCCAGGTGGCCCGCAGCGCCGATCTCACCTCGGCACTGGGGCTGCTAGCCGTCGGGCTCTTCCTACCCTGGTACGGCGCCTACGCCTTTCACCACATCAGCCGCTATCTCCAGGGGTCCTTCAGCCGTCTGCCGCGGGAGGACCTGACCATGTCGATGCTGGCGCAGCTCGGTTGGGATGCCGGCAGCGTCTTCTTCCGCATCACCCTGCCGTTGCTCGGCCTGATGCTCCTGACCGGCGTCGGCAGCACGCTGGCACAGGCTGGAGTCGTCTTCGCGCCGGCCGCGCTCAAACCCGACCTCAAGCGCATCGACCCGGCCGCTGGCTTCCAGCGTATCCTCTCGCGCCGTGGTGCCTTCGAGACGGCCAAGGCGGCGATCAAGATCGCCCTGATCGGCGCGGTCACCTACCCGCTGGTACGCGCCGACCTCGCGCTCTTCGCCAGCCTCACCGGCGCCGACCCGCTCACCATCGGCCAGGCTATCGGTCGCTCGATTCGCGACCTCGGACTCCGCGCTGGCGCGGCCTTCCTGGCGCTGTCGCTGCTCGACTACGGTTTCCAGCGCTGGGATCTGGAGCAGCGGCTCCGGATGACTAGGCAAGAGCTCAAGGATGAGCTGAAGCAGACCGAGGGCGACCCGGAGATCAAGGCGCGCATCCGCCGGCTCCAGCGCCAGTACGCCCAGCGCCGGATGATGGCCGAGGTGCCGAAGGCCACCGTCGTCGTGACCAACCCGGCGCACCTGGCCGTCGCGATCCGCTACGAGGCCAGGAGCATGCGCGCCCCGGTCGTCGTTGCCAAGGGCGCCGGCCACCTGGCCGAGCGGATCAAGGCGGTGGCGCGGCAGCATGCCATCCCGGTGCTCGAGAACCGCCCACTAGCGCAGTCGCTCTTCCGCACGGTCGAGGTCGGCCAGGAGATCCCGGTGGCCCTCTACGAGGCGGTCGCCGACGTGATCGCGTACGTGTACCGGCTGCGCGTGCGCTAGCCGGTCGAGAGGGAGGGAAGGAATGGCAGCCAGGCCGGGCGACGCAACGGTGGTCGGGCTCCGGCGGCTCATCCGCTACAGCGACGTGATGCTGGCCGCCGGCGTAGTCGCCATCGTTGCCATCATGATCATCCCGGTGCCGACTCGCCTGCTCGACGTGCTGATCACGACCAACATCGCTGCCGCCATCACGATCCTGCTGGTTGCGCTCTATGTGCAGGAGCCGCTCCAGTTCTCGGCCTTCCCCTCGATCCTCCTGCTCGCCACGCTGTTCCGCCTGGCGCTGAACATCACCTCAACCCGGTTGATCCTGCTCCAGGGCGATGCCGGCGAGGTGATCCGCTCGTTCGGCACCTTCGTGGTGGGCGGCAACTATGTCGTCGGCATCATCGTCTTCCTGATCCTGGTCGTGATCCAGTTCGTGGTCATCACCAACGGCGCCGGGCGCGTGGCTGAGGTCGCCGCCCGCTTCACGCTTGATGCCATGCCCGGCAAGCAGATGAGCATCGATGCCGACCTCAATGCCGGGCTGATCACCGAAGACGAGGCCCGGCGGCGCCGCGAGGAGATCGCGCGCGAGGCCGACTTCTACGGGGCGATGGACGGCGCCAGCAAGTTCGTCAAGGGCGACGCGATCGCCGGTATCGTGATCATCGTGGTCAACATCGTCGGCGGCATCGCCATCGGCGCCATCCAGCGCGGTATGCCGCTGGGCGAGGCGTTACAGACCTATGCCCTGCTGACCGTCGGTGACGGGCTGGTCTCGCAGATCCCGGCGCTGCTCATCTCGACCGCTACCGGTATCATCGTGACCCGCAGCGCCGCCGACACCAACCTGGGCCTCGACGTTGCTCGGCAGATCCTCAGCACGCCGCGGGCGTTGGCAATCACCGGCGTGCTGCTGGCCGTGCTCGGCCTGGCGCCTGGCCTGCCCAAGCTGCCCTTCTTCGTGGGGGCGGCCGGGCTGTTGCTCACCAGCCGGCTCCTGCGTCAGCCGGCCACCCCTCCGGCCGGCGAACCTGCGGCGCCGGCCACCGAGCCCGAGGATTCGCTCCCCGAGCTGGTCAGCGTCGACCCGCTGGAGCTCGAGATCGGCTACGGGCTGATCCCGATGGTCGACCAGTCCGCGGGTGGCCAGCTTTTGCGCCG
>BEIC01000090.1 GCA_002898875.1 bacterium HR26 | reverse complement strand
GCTACGCCGGGAACATCCGGAGGCGCGGATGACCGCCGAACTGCTCGTGGCGCAGGGTGAGCTGGCGATCGTCCGGGTGACGGTCGAGCTTCCCGGTCGTGGCGGCGCCTCGGCGCTCGGCAGCGCCGGGGCCGGGGAGTCGCCACGCTGGGTCGAGCTGGCTGAGAACCGCGCGTTGTTGCGGGCCCTGAGCCTGCTCGGCTACGAGGCTGCTGAGCGCCGGACGGCGCGCCCATCGGCTGAGCCCGAGACACCGGCCCTCTCTGCTCCTTCGAATCAACCCTCGAGCTGGGATCAGGCGATCGAGCGGCCGGAGCCCGTGCGGCGAGAGGCGCAGGTCGCCCGACCGTCCGAGCCGGTCAGGGTTGGGCCTTTGCCGGGGAGGAGCGACGGCACCGGCCAGGCGCCATCTGAGACTGGGCCGCCGGGAGGTATCGGCCGAGAGCGAGGGACGCCGCTGGTTCCTTCCACGCAGACGGCGCGCCCAGCCATCGGGCCTGAGGAGGCATCCCGGCGCGAGAGCAGGGAGCCGCGCTCGGCGACGCGTTCGGACTACGGCTGGGACGAGTTCTGGCGCTGGGCTCGCGCGCGCGGCTTCTCACGCAAGGATCAGATTGCCGAGGCTCTGGGCTATTCCGTGGAGGACCTGACCCCACGTGAGCTGCGCGCGGCGCTGGAAGCCCACCTGCGCGAGCGCGAGCAACAGCCCTGAGCGCCGGGGTGCCCTCGCGCCCGGTGATACTTGGTGGGACCGTCTTCTGCACCAAGGGAAGGAGGCGGCGATGAAGGTTCTGATCTCGGCCGACATGGAGGGCACGGCCGGCGTCGTGGCCTGGGAACAGGTGATCCCGCCGGAGCTCGCGGTGCGGTCGCGGCCGGCTCCCTCGGAGTACGAGTGGGCGCGCCGGCTGATGCTGGCCGAGGTGAACGCGGCCATCCGCGGTGCCCGGGCTGCCGGGGCTACCGAGATCATCGTCAACGAGGCCCACGACGGGATGCGGAACTTACGTCCTGACGAGCTGGAACCAGACGCCTGGCTGATCAGCGGCTCGCGCAAGCCGCTCTCCATGATGGCCGGGCTGGACGAGACCGTCGACGCGGTCATCTTCACCGGCTACCACGCCCGCGCCGGGACGCCCAACGGGGTGCTGGCCCATACCTGGACCGGCTGGGTGCGCGATGTCCGGTTCGGAGAGGTTTCAGTCGGCGAGTATGGGCTGAACGCGGCAGTGGCCGGGCACTTCGGCGTGCCGGTAGTGATGGTGGCCGGCGACGAGCAGGCGGTGCTCCAGACCCAGGAGCTGCTCGGTGAGGCCGTCGTCGGCGTGATCGTCAAATACGGCCTGGGGATGACGGCGGCGCGACACCTCCACCCGGCCCGGGCCTGCGCCGCGATCGAGGAGGGTGCCCGGCTGGGGGTGAGCCGGGCGAAGGAGATCCCGCCCTACCGGCCGGCGTATCCGATTCCGGTTACGGTGACGCTCGACAATGCCGAAGCAGCTGACCTGGCCTGCGGCTTGCCGGGCGTCGAGCGAGCCGGGGAGACGAGCGTGCGCTACCTGGCCGAGAACGGTCTGGAGCTGTACCGGCGCTGGCAGGCAGTCATTACTGCAGCAGCCGGCGCGACCCGCTGATAGCCGTCCGCTGCCTACCGCCTGGCACCCTACGTCCGCCAGCGGCGGCGGCGAGCAGGTGCTCGTCGCTCCAGCCACACGAGCACGTCGGCCAATTTCCTGCTGTTGATGACGTGTCGAGCCTCGGCCCAGCCGCGACGGGCAGTAGCGACGGCGTAACGCATGTTCTCCAGTTGCCGAATCGAGTGGGCGTCGCTGTTGGTAGCGAGGAACGCCCCCAGTTCGATCGCGCGCCGTGACCAGATGTCGTCGAGGTCGAGTCGGTCGGGCTGCCCGTTGATCTCGACCGCCACTCCGTGCTCGGCAGCGGCCTTCAGTACCGCTTCCAAGTCGATCTCGTACGGGAGCCGACTCGGCAGCAGGCGACCGGTCGGATGGCCCAAGATGTCGACCGCCGGGTGCTGAATGGCCCGGAGGACACGTGCAGTCATGCGCTCGCGCGGGAGATCGAATGCGCTGTGAACCGAAGCGGTCACGATGTCGAACAGCGCGAGCACCTCCTCCGGGTAGTCGAGCGTCCCGTCGGGCAGGATATTCACCTCGGCTCCGTGAAGGATTCGGAACGGGGCATAGCGCTGGTTCAGCTCTTCGATGAGCCGGTGCTGCCGACGAACCTGCTCGGGCGAGAGTCCTCGCGCCACGCCCAGCGACTGCGAGTGGTCGGCAAAGGCGATGTACTGGTAGCCGCGAGAGATCGCTGCTTCGACCAAGCGCTCCGGCGAGTCGTGGCCGTCACTCCAGTCGGTGTGAACGTGGAGGTCGCCGCGGATCTCGGTGAACTCGACGAGCCGAGGCAAGCGGTGTTCCCGTGCGGCCTCGATCTCCCCACGGTTCTCGCGAAGCTCGGGCGGGATCCAGTCGAGACCCAACGCGTGGTAGATCTCCTCCTCGGTGCGACCGGCCAGCCGCCGGCCGTCGCGTCCGAACAACCCGTACTCCGAAAGCTTCCAGCCCCGCTCTTGCGCCAGTCCTCGCAGAGCGATGTTGTGCTCCTTAGAGCCGGTGAAATACTGGAGCGCCGAACCCCAGTCGTCCGGCTTAACGATCCGGAGGTCTACTTTTAGGCCGTCACGCGTCAGGATCGAAGGGCGCGTCGCGCCGGTGGCGAGGACTTCCCTCACGATAGGAAGGTGGGTAAACGCCTCAGTGACGGCTTCTGGTTGGCGAGAGGCGACCAGGATATCGATGTCGCCGATCGTCTCCTTCATCCGGCGAAGACTACCCGCCGGCTCGATCGCCTCCACTCCCGGATGCGATCTGAGGAGCGCGACCACCTCTTCGGCAATCGGGAGTGCTACCCCGAGCAGGAGTCTCCGGGTGCGCTGGGCCAGCCGGGCCGCCTCGCGGGCGATGCGCTCTTCGACCTTCGGCCCGAAGCCCGGGAGATCGCGGAGCTTGTGCTCCTGCGCCGCTTGCAGCAGCTCGGAGATGGTGGTGATCCCGAGCGCCTCGTAGAGCTGATGAGCCCGAGCCGGGCCAATCCCTGGGACCTCCAGGAGTTCGACCGCGGCGACCGGTACTTCCTGCTTGAGCTGTTCGTAGTAGCGCAGGCGGCCGGTCTCCAGGTACTCCTGGATCTTGGCGGCCAGGGCCTCGCCCACACCTGGGATGTCGTCGAGCCGTCCCTGCCGGGCGATCTCCTCGATATCCTCGGAGAGAGCGCGGATGTTCTGTGCCGCCGCGGTGTAGGCGCGGATGCGATACGGGTTCTCGTTCTTGAGCATCAAGAGCTCGGCGATGTTCTCCAGGAGCAGGGCAACTTCCTCGTTGCGCCGCATCGCCGTGCCTCCTTCCCGGCCCCGCGCACCTGACATCCATAACTATGCTCCAGGCGCTCGTGTCGCAGGCAGGGATTCAGAAGGGGCTCAACCAGCGGCGCCGTCAAGCACGTTGCAGATCCTGCCTATGCCTGCGCGGTCGCAGGGCTGCCTCGCTTGCCCGATCCGGTTGGGATCAGCGGGATGAAGAGGAGCCCGAGCAGCGAGACCCAGGCCGACCACCAGAAGGCTGGCTCGATGCCGATCAGGTCTGCCAGCGCGCCGAAGGCGAGGGCAGCCAGGCTCTGCGAGACGAAGCTGGTCGCCAGCGTGAGGCCGGCGACCGGGCCACGGGCCTCGGGCAGGATGTCGTTGGCCAGCGCCAGGGTCACTGAGCGGGGTGGCATCGCGGCCAGGCCGATCAGGACGATCAGGCCTAGCACCACCCACGAGCCATTCTCGAGTGCCAGGTAGAGGAGCGTCAGCGGCGCGGTCAGAAGAGCTGACAGTGCCAGCGTTGGCCTGCGTCCTAGCCGGTCGGACAGTATGCCGCCGATCAATCCACCGATGATGCCGCTAGCGTACAGCGTCGAGAGCGCGACACCTCCGTAGAGATCGCTGTGACCGCGGGTTTGCAACAGTTTCACTAGGAAGAAGGTCATTGGGGTCACCGCTACGGTGTTGAGCGCTGTAACGCCCAGCAACCCGGTCATCGGTAACCAGCGCCGGCGCAGCAGTGGCTGGAGCGGTTGCTCTCCCCGTCGCTGCCGAGCCGCCGCATCTCCGGCTCGCGTATCGAGCGTGAAGTAGAGAGTAACGGCAGCAACCAGTCCGACTGCCATCACGACGGCTGTGCCTTCAAGAGTCAAGAGCGCGATGGCCGCGGTGATCAGCAGCGGGCCGAGCGTGCGGGCGAGCTCGCCGCCGGTCATGAAGATGGCCATCGCCCGACCGGTGTGCCGGCCGCCGAACTCGCCCACCAGCGCGACCGCCGGCGCGTGGAATGCGGCCGAGGAGAGACCGGAGCAGAGCAGGAGCAGCACCACCACGGCGAAGTGCGGTGCCAGCCCGACCAGCGAGAGCGACACGGCCGCAGTTGCCGGGGCCAGGATCACGAACCAGCGACGGCTGGTGCGGTCGGCCACGTAGCCGATGAAGGGCTGCAGAATCGACGGCATCTGCTGAGCTGGGACCATCAAGCTGGCCACCGCCAGCGGGATGGCCAGCTTGGTCTGGACGGCCGGCACCAGCACGCCGAGGAACGAGGGGTAGAGGTCGTGTGCGAAGTGTGCCCAGGCCATCAGCGCGACTCCCTTGCGGTCGTAGACCGTGCCGTACTCGTCGCGCGCGGCGACGGCGCCGGTAACCGCCTGCGGAATCGCGCTGTGGTTCATAGCCGAGCCCTCCGAAGGTGCCGCGCCTCGCCGGCCCCGGCCTGAGCACGGCGATCTGGCGGCGATGTGTCCCCGAGTATAAGCCAGACCGCACAAGGCTGGACTACGGCGCTGGCGAGTCTCGCCGGTGCCGGTCTAGGATTACGCTGCCAGCCTGGGCCTGGCGGGACCCGTATGCGCCGCGCCGTACGCGGCATCGATGCTCCTGAACGCGCCTTCCGTGCCACCGCTGGCACGCGTTGGGCAGTGAATGGCTGGCCTGTCAGATGCGGTCCTCAGGTGTTACCGACGCACCTGGCCCACCGGTGACGCTGCGCTGGCAGCGCGGTGAGCGAGAGCGATAGGAGGTCTGTTGAGGGACGAGCTGGCAAGGGCATCACGGGGCGTTGCGCCGAGCACGCCGGACCGCGTCACGCTGCGGCCGTCACGGCCGGGTACTGGGCGAACGAGGCCACGCGTCCGGCGTCTGGTCGAGCGTCGGCTGCTGCTCGCTGGCCTGCACCTGCTCGTGATCCTCGGGCTGCTCGCCTCGCTCGCCGCGAGCATCGTCGCCGGGCGCTACTTCACGCGTGGCGTCGAGACGGCCGAGGCTGGGTCGGCGATTCCCTATACCGACCTGAACCCGCTCGGCGTCAATACGTTCCTTCAGGACGAACCCGATCCCGAGAAGGTGCGCCGCACGCTCGACATGATCGCGGCTGCCGGCTTCACCTTCATCCGCCAGCCGTTCTTCTGGTACGAGATCGAGCCCCAGCCCGATGTGTACTGGGATGCTAAGTGGAACGTCAGCACGTGGGAGAAGTACGACCGCATCGTCGAGCTGGCCAATGAGCGGGGCCTGGAGATCATCGCCCGGCTGGACAAGCCACCGCGCTGGGCGCGGGAGGGCCAGCCCAACCTCGACCAGTTCCCGGACGGCCCGCCGACGCGGATCGAGGACTACGCGGACTTCGTCGCGACGGTGGTCAGCCGCTACCGCGGCAAGATCCGCTACATCCAGATCTGGAACGAGCCGAACCTGCAGGGGGAGTGGGGCGGCCAGCCAATCGACCCGGCCGCCTTCACCGAGCTGCTCAAGGCGGCCTATGTCGCTGCCAAGCGGGCCAACCCCGAGGTCGTGGTGCTGATGCCAGGCCTGGCTCCCACCGATCAAACCGGCCCGGAGAACCTGAGCGACTTGCTCTTTCTCCAGGGAATGTACGATGCGGGTGCGGCGGACTACTTCGACATCGCCACCGCGATGGTCTATGGCTACGGCTACAGCCCCTACGACCGCCGTGTGGGCTTCGATCGCAACAACTTCTCCCGAGTGATCCAGCTCCGGGAGATCATGGTCCGGAACGGAGATGCCGACAAGCCGATCTGGGCCGTCGAATACGCCTGGGTCTCGCTGCCAGAGGACTGGCAGGGGCACCCTTCGGTCTGGGGCGAGCCCGTCAGCGAGGAGGAGCAGGCGCGCTACCTCTACCAGGGCTACCTGCGTGCCCAGCGCGAGTGGCCCTGGATGGGCGTCATGTGTGTCTGGTACTTCCGCTGGCCGATCTCCCCTGACGACCCTGTCAACTGGCCCGACCCGACCCGCGGCTTCGCCATCGTCAACTGGGATTTCACCCCTCGTCCGGCCTACAGCCTCCTGGCCCGCGCGCGGCCGGTGCTCGACCGCGCTTGGACCGGCATCTACCTGGCGGATAGCCGCTACCTGGAGCACGACGGCGGCTGGCAGCGAGACGAGGGCGACGCCGGCCCACTGCTCCGGCCGTCGCAGGCCGGGGAGACGATCCGCATCCGCTTCGGCGGACCGCGGCTGGACCTGCTGCTCAGCGGTCCCGGAGAGGGCTTCGCGATCACGATCGACGGTGAGCCACCCCTCGGCCTGCCGCGCGATGAGCAGGGGCGAGCCGTGGTGCGCCCGGAGGCAGCGGGGATCGCGCGGATCACGGTTGCCAGCGGGCTGGAGGACGGCCCGCACGTGGCTGAGCTGACCGCGCTGGCCGGGGGCGCGAGCTCGGCGGCGCTGGCTGGCTTCGCCGTGGTGCGACCTTCGCCGGTGGGTGAGGCGCTGCCGCTGGTCATCGGGGCGATCGGGGTCGGGCTGGCGCTGAACCTCGCCTCGCTCGGGCTGAATCTCCGGCACCCGCCTGTGCGCTCTGGCCGCTCGAACGGCTAGCCCTGTTCGCGTCGGCTGCTAGCCGGCTGGCTCGGGCTCGTCGAGCGGGTCCCACAGGTGTTTCTCCAGGTCGACCTGGTACTCGTCGACGAAGGTGACCCCTTCGTCCTCCAGCAGCGCGCGCATGACCGCCGGGTGGCCCCAGGCCCAGCCGCCGGTCAGCTCGCCGTTGCGGTTGACCACCCGGTGGGCGACGGCAGAGACATCGGGCGGGCTGTGGTGGAGGAGCCAGCCGACCATGCGGGCGGAGCGCGCAGCCCCGGCCGCCCGGGCGATCCGGCCGTAGGTGGTGACCCGGCCGGGCGGGATGCGGCGCACCAGCGCGTAGACGCGCTCGGCGAAGTCGGGCGGCTCTCTCCCGCTCATCGCTGGTCTCCTTCCCAGGGCAGCGTCATGAAGCCCGATAACTCACGAGGACGATCCCGAGCACGATCAGCACGGTGCCAAGCCAGGTGCGAGCGACAATCGGCTCCCGGAAGAGCGCGGCGGCAGCCACGACCTGCACGCCGATCACGGCCAGGCCAGTGGTCACCGGATAGGCGATCGAGAGCGGCACGAACCGCAGGAGCACGGTGAGCGCGATCACGGTGAGAAACCCGGCCAGGTTGCCGACAACCTGCCAGAAGAGAAACCCGCGCGCATCGCCGGCCAGCGCCGAGTAGCGGAAGGCGGCGCCCGCGACGATGTTGCACAGGAAGTTGGCGAGCAGCGCGCCGCCGCTGAGAGCCGCCGGGTGACCCTGCGGCAGGAACCGGTCGATCCAGGTCGTCCCGTTCGCCATCGCCTTCGCCCTCCGCGCTCGGCCATCAGGTGTTTGCTCGACTCGGACCAGCTTACACACCGCCGGTTGAGCTGGGGAGCCACACCGGCCCTGAGAGTCGATCGCTTCCGGCCACGGGCATGCCGTTCTGGTCTCCTGGTCCTGGTGCCGCCGTGCGCAGGGCTTCAGCCCCGCCGTCGTCGACCCTCACTCCCCCTTCCCCTTCTCCTGCGCGTGCGGGAGAGGGGTGGCGAAGCCGGGGTGAGGGTGGCTCACCTGCCCTTATCCCTGGCCCCTCTCCCTGAGGGAGAGAGGGGCCACGGGCGAGGTGAGGGGCTCAGGGCTGAGAATGAGCCCGGTGCTCCAGCGCGAGGCGATGCCAGCGCACAGGCCGCAAACGCGCACAAACCGATCAACCTTGAAACATTGGCGGAGTCGCCGCGGGCTGGACGCCGGGAGTAGACTTGAGAGGCATGGATGCCAACGCATCCGCGAGAGATCACGATGCCTGGGGGACAACACCGATGCGAGGCTTGTTGACCAAGGTCTTCGGCGACCCGAACGAGCGAGAGCTGAAGCGGCTGCGCAGGGAAGTCGAAAAGATTAACGCGCTGGAGCCGTACGTTCAGAGCCTGAGCGACGAGCAGCTCCGGGCCAAGACCGACGAGTTCAAGGAGCGGCTGGCGGCCGGGGAGACGCTCGACGACTTGCTGCACGAGGCCTTCGCCGTGATGCGCGAGGCGGCCCGGCGAACCATCGGCATGCGGCACTTCGACGTGCAGCTCATGGCGGGCATCGTGCTGCACGAGGGCAAGATCGCCGAGATGAAGACCGGCGAGGGGAAGACGCTGGTTGCGACGCTGCCGCTCTACCTCAACGCGCTCGAGGGACGTGGCTGCCACCTGGTGACGCCCAACGATTACCTCTCGCGGGTCGGCGGCGGCTGGATGGGCCCGATCTACCACTTCCTCGGCGTCTCGGTGGGTGTGATCACCCACGAGTTCGCCGGCATCTACGACCCCAGCTACATGGATCCGAACCCCAGCCCGGACGACCGGCTCAACCACTGGCGGCCGGTCTCGCGCCGCGAGGCGTACCTGGCTGATATCACCTACGGGACGAACAACGAATTCGGGTTCGACTACCTGCGGGACAACCTGGTCTACCGGCCGGAGGACATCGTCCAGCGCGAGCTGAACTACGCCATCGTCGACGAGGTGGACAACATCCTGATCGACGAGGCGCGCACCCCGTTGATCATCTCCGGGCCGGCGCAGGATACAGTGGACCGCTACTACCAGTTCGCCCAGATCGCCCGCCAGCTCCGCAAGGATGTGCACTACACCGTCGACCTCAAGCACCGGAACGTCACGCTCACCGAGGCGGGCATCGACCGGGTCGAGCGGCTGCTGGGCATCCCCGAGGGGCAGAGCCTCTACGACGACCGCTACTCGGAGCTGGTGCACTACCTGGAGCAGGCGCTCAAAGCCAAGGAGCTGTTCCACCGCGACAAGGACTACATCGTCCGCGACGGCGAGGTGATCATCGTCGACGAGTTCACCGGGCGACAGATGCTCGGTCGCCGCTACAGCGAGGGCCTGCACCAGGCGATCGAGGCAAAGGAGGGCGTGCGGGTACAGCGCGAGACGGTGACCCAGGCCACCATAACGTTCCAGAACTACTTCCGGATGTACCGAAAGCTGGCCGGCATGACCGGGACAGCGGCGACCGAGGCCGAGGAGTTCGCAACGATCTACAACCTCGACGTCGTCGTGATCCCGACGCACAAGCCGATGATCCGGATCGACTACCCGGATCAGGTCTACCGCACCGAAGAGGCCAAGTTCCGGGCGGTGGTGCGCGAGATCAAGGAGATGCACGCCATCGGCCGGCCGGTGCTGGTCGGCACGACCTCGATCGAGAAGAGCGAGTACCTGAGCATGCTGCTCAAGCGGGAGGGCATCCCGCACGAGGTGCTGAACGCCAAGCACCACGAGCGCGAGGCGCTGATCGTGGCCAAGGCCGGGCAGCCGGGCGC